>CAYMDB010000142.1:0-7421 GCA_964388865.1 uncultured Flavobacteriaceae bacterium | reverse complement strand
TGGAGTCCGATTTAACATCATTCCAGAAACCGCAGAGCTCATCGGAACCGTGAGAACCTTGGATGCCGATATGAAAGCCATGATTATACGACGCATGACAGAAATGACACAAACCATAGCCAAAGCTTATGGAGGTGAAGCAACTATTGCATTTCAAAACAACACGTCCATCACCTACAATGATCCTGATTTGACCCGACAAATTTTACCGTCTCTTCAAAAAGCTGCAGGAGAAGCAAATGTAAAACTTGTGAAAGCGACAACGGGTGGTGAAGATTTTTCATACTTTCAAGAAGTAGTACCGGGTGTTTACTTTTTTCTAGGAGGTATGACCCCAGGAAATACGGAATCCTTTCCACACCACACTCCAGATTTTCAAATTGATGACAGTAGTATGTTGCTCGGGGTAAAGGCCTTTACACAACTTACTTTAGATTACTTGAATAACTAAGGGTTTAATTTACTTTCTTTTCTCCATTAGTCATAGCAGATTTTATGGCTTTTTGCATGTTTAACCAAACAAAGTTGAATACTGATTTGGTTTGGTCGCGTTCCACCCCGTTCGCATAACCATAACGATAGTCTTGGCCGCCAGAGTCACTATCCTTTTTGATAAATATATTGACTAAACCCGATAAAAATTTCTTTTCTTCTTTTCCGTCGTCATTTAAAAGCACAGCCTTAAAATCTTCGTATTTCATCTTAAGATCAATATTTGCGGTGTAAGGTCCACCACTAATTGTAAAATAAGTTTGATTGAGTTCGCCTATAAAACGCGCCGACAAATTAGGCACAGAGAATGGATTTATGGATTCGGCCTTAAAACAACCCAAATCTGCTTCAAATATAAAATGATCTGTAGCGTCTTGAACCACGAAATTCCACGACACCTTCAACGGAGTGCTCTCCATAAAATTCGCAGCAATTTTTATTTCTGTGGTTTCTGTTTTAGTGTATCGATTCCCAAGATTTTTAATATTCCCGAGTATTTCAGAGAATTTTAAGGTTCCTGAGTGCGTACCGGCTTTTACTTGCTCTTCATAAATCAATTTACCATTTTCGATTTCAACTTCATCAATTCCCAGCTTAAACCCTAATTCTCTTAAACTCGTACTATACAATAATTTTTTTGTGGGGTCGTCCGCCAAACGTTTGTCTCTATAAATAGACGCTTCAGGCTCGGTGAGTTTGACGAGTGAACTTCTAAAACTAAAATCAGGATTAAAAACAATAGCCATATCCTTACAGATAATCTCTTTGATTTCCAAATTATAATGATCCCGCTCAACAGTCCTTATTTGAGATAATTCTGATTTAGAATATTTGGTTTTCAGGTTCACAATATTGAATCTGGCAAAATCATCAGAAACCAAAATCGAATCAATTTTCAAGGTTTCGTATGCGTTAAAATTGCAATCAAATTTTTTCGCATTTAAATGAAAGCCTTTATAATTAAAATTGCTTTCCGCTAAGGTTTTTGAAGGTTTAAATTCCACCTTATCAATTTCAAAATTCATGACAGGACAGCTGAATAAAAGGGAATCTGTTGCTGCGTTCACGATTATTATATCAGCATCTGTGATTATGAACTTATTTAAACTAATAACTTTTTTAAAATCGCCTAATAGATTGGATGCATCAGCATCTGTTTTTCTATTGGAGTCATGAGCATATCGTATGATGGGTTTTTCAATCCTAATGCTATCTATAGACATTTTTGAATTAACCAAGTAATCCCAAAGACTAACATTTTTTATAGAAAGACGCTTTACCTGCCCTTCTAGTATTGTTTGCTCAGTAGTTTGTCCGGTAATTTTAAATTCGGGCGACTCAAAAGTCGTGTTTCCTGATAAAACATTGACATCAAGACTTTGATAACTTAAATTCATATGTGATGGAAAATTTTCAATAGCCTTCTCTATTTTATGTTCAACCACTATATTTATAGCTATAATAATGACTAATAAAATCGCGACCATTGCGATAATCCAAATTACAATTTTCTTATTTTTTCGTTGCATCTTAGAAAGATAGAGATTGTTTCAATAGTTTAGCGCAATTATATTTTAAATCAATTAAGCTACTGCATATTAGAATGGATTCGGTTTTAGAATTAAACTCAGAAGATTTATATTTCACGACCTCCCTGTCAATTTGCAGTTGCTGATGCAGAAATAAATATCAATTAAAATAATTCAACAAAACTTTTGGTTATAATAAAAGCCCTGTTAATTTTGAAAGCATGCATCATTTAAAACAATGTATGTATCTTGGTGGACAAACAAAAAAACAAGATAATTAATGGATTCAGATAAACTCATAGAATTACTTTTTAGCGTTTTACCAGCGGTTGTTGTTGGTGCCATTGCTTTTTATTTCTTTCAACAACATTTAGAAAATGAAGAACGCAGACGACGATTTTTACTCAAAAGAGACTTACAAAAAGAAGCTTTGCCATTACGCTTGCAAGCCTACGAGCGTATGTCACTTTTTTTAGAGCGCATAGCGCCATCAAAATTGGTGTTAAGAGTTCTTCCGACGTCTTCTACAAAAGAGGATTACGAATCCTTACTGATTGCGAATATAGAACAAGAATTTGAGCACAATTTATCACAACAAATTTATGTAACTGAAGAATGTTGGTCTGTTATTATGGCAGCCAAAAACGCAACTATTCAACTCGTGAGAAGATCAACGCAACTAGAACAAACGGATAGCGCAGACAAGCTTCGTGAGGTTATTTTAACCGAATTGGCAGATAAGCAAGTTCCTAGTTCTACAGCTTTGTCCTATATAAAGCGCGAAGTGAGCGATTTATGGTAAGCATAAAACCTTAAGGCTCATTGCGCTGCTCGGCGTAATCATAACCTTGTTGCCACCACTTTTCCATGAGACGTTTGCTGAAAATTAATGAGTTTTCCGTGAGACTGGTCGGTGTGTAATAAAGATTGAGCTTTACGTTTTTATTTATGGCAGCGAGTTTACCTATCATAATATCATTCCGCTCTACCTGATCTAATAAATGTCCGAAGATACTTATCATCAAAGAAAAGGGATTTTTACCTAGTACCTTCTGTTTTCCTAAGGATTCGGCCTCCAAAACAACCGCATCAACTTCGGTTGCCCCTCTTAGAATTGCCTCTCGAATGGGAATAACACTACCCAGACCACCATCGGCATATTCATAGCCATTGACTTTTGCTAGAGACATAAAGGGAATATAGTTACAGGAAATCCAGATCCAATTACAAAATTCCGCGTAAGAGCAATCCTGAATCGACTTATACTCTACCCTATTCATGGAAAGGTTAGACACGGTAATCACTACATCGTGCTTTTCACGTTTAATTTTTTGATATTCTTCGTGCGTGAAATTTTTATTAATATTTCGTTTTAGAGCTTTGCTTTCGCCAAATGTTCTCTTCCGTTTTATAAATTGCCATAATGAATTCACAAAATCGATAGACACGTATTCCCTATCCCCTTTTCTGCGTTGTACAAAAGGGCTTACACTAAAAATATCTTGCTGCTGAACGTTTGTAAAGATATCGTATAATTTAGCAATATCATTTACCGCCAAATGTGGCACCAATAAACTTCCTGTAGAGGTTCCCAGAAATAAATCGTATTCCCGCTTTTTGCGCTCCATAAGATATTGGGCCACACCACCTGCAAAGGCACCTTTACTCCCACCACCTGAAATCACTAATGCTCTCATTCAGTTTCTAAAGGGCTTATTTCTTCATTTTTATATTTCGCATAGTTAAAACCATGCTCCCACCATTTGGTCATTTTTTCCTGATTAAAAATTAATGAATTTGTAGTTAAAACGGTCGGAGTATAATAAAAATTAATAATGGCTCCACTATTTGAAGCTACAAATTTACCAATTCTTATGTTTTGACTTTCGATTCTGTCGAGCATAAAAGCAAACATATTGGTTAACAGCGAAAAAGCATTTAGCGACGGCATTCTGTTAAGTTGGGTCACTTCCGTTTGCAAAATAACAGCATCTACAACTGTGGCACCTCGCCTTATCGCCTCTTCTATCGGAACCATGGAACCAATACCGCCATCGGCATACTCACAGCCATCTTTTTTAGCCAGGGACATAAAAGGAGTGTAATTACAAGACATCCAAATCCATTCGCAAAACGATTCATAATCAAAATCGTTAATGGACTTATATTCAACCTGATTTAAAGATAAATTTGAAACCGTAACTACCACCTCTTTAGAACTTTCTTTTAACGCTTGAAATTCAGCAACCGTAAAAGTCCTTTTGATGAGGTATTTTAAATTCTCACTTGTGCCGAAAGTTTTATGACCCTTTAAAAAATTGAGAAGCACTGTAAAATGATTAATCCCAATTGTTTCAACGCCACGCTTCTTTTTGATGATGAATGGACAACTATCAAAAATAGAGTCCTGATTAACACTGGTGTAAACATTTTTAATTTTGTGTGTACGTCCGAGTGCCAAATGCGAGACCAGCAAACTGCCTGTAGAAGTTCCTAAAAACAAATCGTAATTATGCCCTTTTTCCTCCATGAGGTATTGCGACACCCCACCTGCAAAAGCGCCTTTACTACCGCCACCAGAGATCACTAATTCTCTCATTCTTATTGTTTTTGTTTTAAGTTTTTAGACATTTGCTTTGCAAACTTAACCAATCTCCAGTTGTGATGCGATTTGGCATCTTCTAAATTGGTTTGACACTCGTCATTACAAGATTGCATTAAATTTAAATACTGAAAGGCATTGATACGCAAGTCAGCATTGTGCTCGGGATTGGTGTAATTGACCAATTCTTTAAATAAAGCTGCTTTATCATCGGCCTGATAAAATGCTGTATTGAGATTTAAAACAATCCATAAGAGTCTGACATTTTTATCATTAAACCCATCAATAGCTCTTGTTTTTGACAGATATTTAGAGCGATCTTCCGGAAAAGCTGTCCATAAATTGTACAAGGCACTTTCAATAGTTAAATAAGATTTATCCTCTAATAACGACTCATAATTCATTTTTAAGGCTTTTGGGACTTTAGTCGCATATTTTGAAATGGCCTGACGCACCTTTAAACTATTGTTAAAGGTTTCTGCAGTAACGAGTTCAGGAACTTGAGAAATAATCTTCACTTTAGCTTCATCTGATACATAGTATTTGAGATATTCCGAACATTTCGAAGATTTTGCCTGACAATCTACCATGAGGTATTCATTGATATAGGTGGATTGTTTTTCGAGCAAATCAAATGCCTGATCAACAGGAAAGTCTTTTTGCTTAATCCATAAATTGACGAAAGGCTGCAGGGATCTTCCATAAAAACGTTCTACTTCAGAAATAAAGTCTGAAGTTTCCACATTCCCAAATTGATAGGTTTCAAGATAGCGTTTTACAGCCTGCTTAAATACTTTGTCACCAACCTTGGTTCTCAATGCGTGTAAAACCCAAGCACCGCGCTGGTAAAAGGTTAAACTGCTTGATTCCGGATTTAACAATGAAGTGCCATTGCCCGAAAGGTCTTGCTTTCCTAAATCGACAGCAGTTTCAAAAAGTTTGAAATAATAATGATTATCACCAAAAATATCCCGTTCCGCTAATAAGGCATAATAGGTAGCAAAACCCTCTTGCAACCAATGGTGCTCGCCTGAGGTCGCTGTCACCAAATTACCAAACCACTGATGCGCCAGCTCGTGTGCATTCACATTGATGTAATTTTTATCATTAAAACCAATAGAATCCACTACAAAAGCATCTGAAAAAATAGTGAGGCTGGTGTTTTCCATACCTGCATATAAAAAATCGTGTACAGGCACTTGTTTGTGATTTTGCCATGGATACGCAAATCCGATCTCTTTTTCTAGAAAGTCGAACATCTGTTTGGAATACCGATAAGTCGGTTCAAACTTTAGGGAATCTTCAGGATAATAGTAATATTCTAACGGAATCCCACTTGCCGAAGTGTCCGTTTTTTTGTTGTAATTGCCAATTGCTAAGGCCACTAAATAGCTAGACATAGGCTGCTCCATTTTATAGCGTGCCGACTGCGGCTTGAAGTTTGTGCCAAGTCCCTCAGACAATTGTTTACCGTTAGATAAAATGGTGTAATCCGCCTCAAACACAAACGTTAAGTCGAATATCATTTTATCGTTAACATCATCGATGCTTGGCAACCAATGGCTGGTATATTTGCCCTGACCTTGGGTCCAGATGTTCCATTTCCCCTTTCGCTTTAAAAAATAAAGTGCTTTTTTAGGTTTCACCTTATACTGAAGATTAATTATATACGTGCTATCGGCTTTAAAATTGTGCTTAATCCAAATCTTATTACCATCGTTGGAAAAGGTTAAGCCTTTATTTCCTAAATTGGTTAAAGTTGTGTCTACGCTTATAGCTTTGGCATCAATAAAAACAGAATCTACGGGTTTTAAAATTTCGAATTTATATGAAGCACTTCCCCGAACTAGTGAAGAATCCGGCACGATGCTTAGATTTGCTTTTACATCTAAAAAATCAACATACGTTGTTTGCTGCGCGAAAGACAGACTGGCTAAAAAAAGAAAAAACAGGAACAGATTTTTATTCATAAATAGAAGTTGAGCAAGATTAAGACCAAAATACGGAAATCAAATTTTAAATCATAAAAAACGTGAGTTTGATATAAATAAGAACGTATTTAATTGTAAATAAGTTTCTTATGCTTTTTTATCAGGTTGAGCGCAGTCGAAACCTTTATAAGGTATTGGTTTAAACAACCTTTCGTTTTGCTTCGCAAGGTACTTTTATGAAAATATATTTTCATTTCAAGTAATGCTCAAGGTGACAGCCTGCCTTAAGATTGAGGTTTTTCTTAAACTAAAATTGTTTTTGAATCCAACTCAGTTTAAAAAGTCAATTCCAAAAATTCCTGTTGCCCGATTCCTGAAGTTTCTTAATTATGAAGAAATGAAAAACCTAAGCCACCTGATTCTAATAAATAATGAATTTCCTTTCAGTGGAGATTCCTGTCTTCACAGGAATTTGGTAAATTCGCCACATGAGCGTCAATTTACAAACTCCCATAGATTACCTAAAAGGCGTTGGTCCTAATCGTGCGGATGTGTTGCGCTCAGAGTTGGGGATTCACACTTATCAAGACCTCATCAACCTGTTTCCAAATCGCTATATCGACCGCACCAAATATTATAAAATTAACGAGCTGCAGATTAATAATGCAGAAGTTCAGGTTATTGGCGTTATTACGGGTTTTAGAGAAGTCGCACAAAAACATGGTAAACGCTTGGTTGCCGATTTTAAAGATGATACCGGAATTATGGAACTCGTGTGGTTTCGGGGGCAGAAATGGATTAGAGAGAGTTTGAAAATTGGTCAGCCTTACGTCATTTTCGGAAAAACCAATTGGTATAGCGGTCGGT
>CAYMDB010000141.1:0-7424 GCA_964388865.1 uncultured Flavobacteriaceae bacterium | reverse complement strand
AATACTACTAGTTTCGCTCGTTACGGTCGCCTGAATCCGTTTTTGATTCGCACCATAACCCAATTGGCAAAGCGAATATTTGTTTAATCGAATCCACGGAATTCCACGAGATTCTGCTTCTTCAACAATAGAACCTGTGCTTGGCCCTAATCGTTCGGCCTCCCGAAGTTCTCTCATTTCTTGAATATCGTCTGTTAAGTCGTAGTCCTCACCTGCAATTAATGCTTCACAAATTCTAACGGCTGCTTTTGCTGCAAAACGTCCCACGGATTCTTCCATATATGAAAAGACCACATTATAAACTCCATCTTCTCCATAGCCACGAGTTCTTCCAAAGCCGGTATCCATTCCAGCTAAAGTCTGAATCTCCAAAGAAATGTGTTCTACAATATGACCCATCCAGGTGCCTTCGTCTACGCGCATAAAAAAACCACCCTCACAGCCCTCCGAACACCGATGCATATACATACTGGGAAATAGCGCTTTTAGGCGGTCTGAAAATCCTTCAATTTTATTAGAGGGAAGGGCTTCCATTTCTTCGAGATCTAGGACCATTACAATTAATTTATGTCTCCTAATAGACCAGTAATTTGGTCCTCTCATCGCATTAATTTCGCGTATCTTCATAAAGGTTGGTATTTGAGTTGGTTAGTGAAAGATTTAAATATAGACATTTTCAATAAAAAAATTACCTTATTTTTGAGCAATATTTTTAGTTGATAATTATGCAGAAGATTAAGGGAACTTTGATACCCATTGGAGGAAATGAAGACAAGGGTATTGAAACGAATGAAATGTACACTTTAGAATTTATTGGAGCAGGCATCTTATTTCATGTTTTAAAAGAAGCAGGCGGCAGCGAAGCGCATATTGTGGTGATTCCTACAGCCTCAAGTATTCCTGATGAAGTGAGTAAAAACTATATAACCGCTTTCTCAACTTTAGGTTGTAAACACGTCTCTATATTAGATATTAGATCAAGAGAAGATTCTGAAACGGAACGCGCTATTCACCTTATAAAAAACGCCAACTGTGTGATGTTTTCTGGTGGTGACCAGTCTAAAATCACTGATAAAATCGGTGGCACAACGCTACATCATATTTTGGTTGAGCGTTACACAAACGAAGAAGGCTTTGTTATTGCAGGCACAAGTGCTGGAGCAATGGCTATGGCGAGTGAAATGATTGCTGGTGGCAGTGCTGCGGAATCTTTTGTTAAAGGCGCTGTAAACATGTACAAGGGTTTAGGCTTTATTCCAGAATTAATCATCGACACCCATTTTATTAGACGTGGTCGTTTTGGAAGACAGTCTGAAGCTGTAGCAAAATTTCCAAATCTTATTGGCTTCGGTTTAGCAGAAGACACGGCTGTGATTATTAAAAATGCAAATAATTGTACCGTAATTGGATCTGGTATGGTGATTATTTTTGATGGAAACACCCTAACGCATAACAACGAGAAAATACTTGATGAAGGGACTCCAATGACCATGGCGAACCTTACCATTCATGTGTTATCTAATGGTGATCAATATGATATAAAGAATAGAATAGTGAAAGTCCTACCTATTGAAGCGCCTTTTATTTAAGCTCTATTCTATTTCTTGTACTGCAATTATCTTGTACCAAACGCATTGCTTTTCATTTAGAAATCTAACGGAAAACCGTCTAAACGACAAAATATTTCCTTAAAGCCTAAAGGTTCACACCAAAAATATAACCAGCCAATGCCGATAATCCCATGGCTATGGTTCCCCATATCGTAATACGCAATATCGCTTTCCCAATACTTGAGCCACCCGTTTTAGCGGAAGTTGCACCTAAAATTACAAGAAATACTATGGTAAAGCCATAGAGCCAATATTCCATTCCTAAAACGGGAGCAAACAACACCGTCAATAAGGGTAAAATACCACCTACCGTAAAGGCTGCTCCTGATGCTATGGCTGCTTGTATGGGATTTGCCTTACTCATTTCATTTATTCCAAGTTCATCTCTTACGTGCGCAGCAAGAACATCGCGCTCAGTTAATTCTAAAGCTACTTGCATCGCCGTTTCCTTTTTCAGCCCTCGTTTTTCATAGATTTGAGCTAAAATTTTTAGCTCTTGCTCTGGCATTTCCTCTAATTCTTTTTTTTCTCTCTCTATATCTGCTTTTTCGGTATCCGTTTGAGAACTCACAGAAACATATTCGCCCGCAGCCATAGATAAAGCACCTGCCACAACACCGGCAATTGTTGCTAAAACAATAGGTTCTTTCGTTACGCTAGCCGCAGCGACACCGATGGCTAAACTCGAAACAGAGATTATACCGTCATTAGCCCCCAAAACCGCAGCTCTTAACCAATTACTTCTATGAATGTAATGATTATCTAAATAATTATCAATTGTTAACTTTTTTTCCATGCCTTTGTGTTTGTAATTCCTTTTTTTTTAAACAAAATGGTCATTTGTAAATGGCAATATTGTCTTTTCCTTCAGACGACCTGTAAGCTCTATACATGCCTTCCGTATTAAATGGCATAGCAATATTACCTTGGGCATCTACCGCAATTAAACCACCATCACCTCCAATTTCTAAAATACGTTTGTGAATCACTTCGTTTGAAGCTTCTTGAAGTGATAAACCTTTATATTCCATTAAGCAAGATACATCGTAAGCTACTACCCCTCTTATAAAAAACTCTCCACTCCCTGTACAACTTACAGCACAGGTTTTATTATTGGCGTAATTACCAGCTCCAATCATAGGAGAATCTCCAACACGACCCCATTTCTTATTGGTCATGCCACCCGTTGAGGTTGCCGCTGCAATATTGCCCTGTTTGTCGCAGGCTACCGCTCCCACGGTTCCGAATTTAGACGCTTTCTTTGTGGAATGATCAAGCTGAAAACTGTCTGTATGCTTAATTTCTAACCATTGTTTATGCCTAAAATCATCGAAGAAATATTTTGCGTCTTCGAGTTTATAATTCAATTCGTTTGCAAACTGCATCGCGCCCTCTCCGGCTAAAAAAACATGTTCACTTTTTTCCATAACATCTTTGGCTAGGGACACCGGATTTTTAATCCCACTAATCAAAGATACAGCTCCAGCATTGAGATGCTTACCCTCCATAATTGCAGCATCCATTTCGTGAGTGCCTTCGGCTGTAAAAACACTTCCTTTACCAGCGTTAAATAATGGGGAATCCTCTAAAAGTTTAACGGCAATTTCGACGGCGTCCACCGCAGAACCACCATTTTCTAAAATTTTAAAACCTGTATCTCTTGAAGCTTTTAAAGCACTCTTATACTGTTGTTCTAATTCTTCAGTCATAAGACCCTTTATTAAAGTTCCTGCTCCACCATGAATCGCTATAGAAAATATTTTCATTGTTAAAATTTGAATGCGGAAAATTACAAATTGCTAACCAATTTGAGATTAGTATTTTTTAATAAATCCAGTTTTAGTATTTTCGACATGATTATTAATCTTTATGAAAAATAAAACTAAACTTTATTTATCTAGATTAAGTAAAACTAAGCTCTCCCTACTTTTTTGTTTAGTCAGCTTAATTTGTTTTGCTCAAAAGCTAAGCTTTTCGCATCTCGGCTTAGATGAAGGCTTACCTCAGGAAACTATCCATTGCATAGATAAAGACAAAAATGGATTTATTTGGCTAGGCACGTCTGATGGAATCGTACGCTATGACGGTCATGACTTCTTTGTACCTCAACCCGACACTAACTCCGGACTTGATGTTGCTGGCTATAGAATTGGAGCTCTATTGGCTCATAAGGACGATATCTACATAGGTACAGGGCAAAATGGATTACTGCGTTACCATACAAAAGATGAGTCGCTCAGTCAAATTGGCGAAACCAATACAAATTGCACCCGAATTATTAACTACAAGGACCTCGTAATTGCAGCTTACTATAATGCGGGAATACTTCTTTTAGACGGCGACAATAAGTATTTTTCAGACTCTGTAATAGATCAATATCCGCAGCAGATTACGGGCTTAGCAGCTCACCAAAATAAACTTTACCTTGGCACGCAAGATGGCAAAATTTATGCTGCAGAATTGGAGGGGCTTGACGATTCTGGATTTGTTTTTAATTTTAAACTACACACCAAAATCAACGCTACTATTACCAATTTAAAAACCATTAATCATACGCTTTGGATTACTACTGAAAATGGCCTTTATACTTTAAATACCGATACCTTCGACGCGGTTAATATTCCGATACTTAACTATGGTGTTCCGGTTGACTTCAACATTAGCACCTTGGTTTTTGAAGGTCAAACCTATTATATAGGTACCACCTCTGGACTGCTTGTAACCACCTTACATGATGGAGCGTTTTCTATCATTCACCACTACGTTGCGACTAAAAAATACGATGCTTCAACCATAAATTCAGATGGTATAAATGAACTCTTTATTACAAACGATTTACTATTCATTGGCAATATTAATTTAGATATTACCACGATTGAAGCCCAACATGTTTTTGAACAACCTACGGATGCCTTTGCCTTAGATAATCCTTCTGTTTTTGCCGTTTATGATACCGAAGATTATTTATTTATTGGGTCGTCTAGTGGGTTAATCATTTCCAGCAATAGGGATACTTCACAATTTAAGGTTCTAACAGATTACGATCATGTAAGAGGCCTCACCAGAGATGCTAATAATTATATGTGGTTTGTCACCAATAAAGGAGCTTATGTGATTCCTTTAGAGGGTTTAGATCTTTTAAATCCTACCGTTATAAAAATTCCGATTGATGCATCCGACCCAACACAACTCCAAGCAGAAAACATGCGAAGTGTGTATAAGGATGTATCTGGTGATCTTTGGATTACCACCCTCAACTCGGGTTTCTGTCGCTTCACAGGAAACTTAGTGCAAAGGGATTTTACATTTAAAAACTACAGTGCCGCGCAACTAGCTTCTGTATTCACGCTATCCTTAGTCCAAGATATGGACGACAATTATTGGATGTGTACACAAAAAGGACTAAGTAAACTCAGCTTTAAAAACCAGGAATTAATAGCCATAAAAAACTACGACGAAACCGATGGTTTGGCTACAAGAGGTGTCTTAAGCCCTTTTGTCGATTCTGATCATACACTCTGGGTGGCCAGTCGGAAAGGTCTGAATCGCTATGATTCTGAAACAGACACCTTCACATTTTATGGCAGACGTCATGGCTTAACCAACACTTTTGTGTATAATATTAATGAAGATGACTTAGGACATCTTTGGTTATCCACCAATGGTGGCTTATTTAAATTCAATAAAACTACAGAAGAATTTACCAATTACAGTCCAAAAGACGGGTTACAAAGTACAGAGTTTAACCTTGGTGCAACCTTTAAAAACGAAGCCACTGGACAACTTTATTTTGGTGGTATCAATGGGCTAAATATATTCAATCCTAAACGTATTGGCGAACTCGATAAAGAAGGACAACTCAGGTTCACTAGTTTAAAAATAAAAGACACTTATGTGTCACCAAAATCGTCCAATGTGTTAACCGAAAGTATCACCAAGGCACAAGAAATCACCCTTAATTACGATGACTTTCCTGTAAATTTAAACTTTTCTGCCCTAGACTTCAGGCCTAATAGTAATATCAAATATGTGTACAAACTACTTCCTGAAGATACGGAGTGGAATACCCTAGGTACAAAAAACAACATTCAGCTCTTAAATTTATCATCAAAATCCTATACGCTTCAAATCCAAGGAAAATCAAGAAACGATTTATGGCAACAAGCTACTTTGGAATTAAAACTGAACATTATACCACCTTGGTATAAAAGCAACGTGGCGTATTTGTCTTATTTACTCTTATTTCTGGGTCTTGTTTTTGCCTTTTATAAAATTAGCTTACAGCGGCAAATTGCCGGACAAGAATCGAAACGCCTACAAGATTTGGACGATTTAAAATCGCGATTTATCACCAACATCACGCACGAATTTAGAACACCGCTAACCATTATACTCGGGTATTTGGGCAATTTAAAAGACCATTTTTCAGACAAAAACGATATTAATACGTCATTAGATACGATTGAGCAAAATAGTCATAACTTGCTAAATTTAGTCAATCAAATGCTCGATTTAGCGAAGCTAGAAAAAGGTCAGCTTAGCCTTAATTGCATTCAAGGGGACTTCGTAAATTTTTCATCTCAAATTGTTAATAGTTTTTTAAGTATAGCCTCAGATAAACGGATTACCCTAAAGTTTAGTGCTAATCCGGAAAAAATAATCATGGATTACGATGCGGAGAAATGGCGCCAGGTATTAAATAATCTTATTTCTAATGCGCTTAAGTTTTCACCTCAACAGTGCGAATTGTATATTAACATCTTAAAACTAAACAAAGATACCCTTAAAATTGAAGTCTCGGATCAAGGCTTCGGGATCCCTGAAGAGGAGTTACCTTTTATTTTTGATCGTTTTTACCAAGTTGAAAATGCGGAACATAAAGTGTCTCAAGGCACAGGTATTGGATTAGCACTTACTAAAGAACTCATTGCGCTTTTTAAAGGCAACATCACCGTAACCTCTGTTTTAGAGAAAGGCACCAAATTTAGCATTACCGTACCCATTACTAATAATGCCCCAGAAAAAGACTTTAGCTTTATTGAAAGACAAATGACCATTGGCACAGTAGTTCCGCAATTAGACGATCTCATGGTTAATGACGATTCTAATTCGGTGCTTATTGTTGAAGATAACAGCGATATGGCGCGGTACATTGCATCGTGTCTAAGACCTGATTACAACCTTAGTTTTGCTAAAAACGGTAAAGAAGGGCTTGACATCGCAGAAGCCCGTATTCCAGATATCATCGTCACCGATGTGATGATGCCTGTAATGGATGGCTATGAACTCACCAAACAGCTCCAGGCCAACACGAAAACCGATCACATTCCCATTATTATGTTAACCTCAAAGGCCATGCAAGAGGATAAGTTGGAAGGACTCTCAAGTGGTGCAGATGCTTATTTAACCAAACCATTTCAGAAAGAAGAATTACGACTGCGCATACAAATGCTTATTGCCAAACGAAAAAAATTACAATCGCGCTATGCCGTAAATGCACTTATAGAGGCAAAAACACCAAAAACAGAAACCACAGATAAAACACTGATCTTCTTAACTAAGGTGGTTAAGGCGGTGCAAGAGCATATCGATGATTCTACTTTTGGAGCTACAGAATTGGCCCAACATTTAGCGATGAGCGACTCACAATTGTATAGAAAACTTAAAGCCATTTCAAATACAAGCACGGCCATTTTTATACGGCAAGTTCGCCTAGAAAAAGCAAAAGAATTACTAAAAACCACGGATTTATCCATTTCAGAAATTGCTTATGCTACAGGATTTAACGATCCCAACTGGTTTAGTAAAGCCTTT
>CAYMDB010000140.1:5233-7447 GCA_964388865.1 uncultured Flavobacteriaceae bacterium | reverse complement strand
ACATCATTGAGCTTAAAACCTTTAGCCTGAAGCAACATTAAATAGTGAAATAACAAATCGGCACTTTCCTCCAAGAATAGCTCGTCATTATTATCTTTGGCTTCAATAACAACCTCTACGGCCTCTTCTCCTACTTTTTGAGCGATTTTATTAATGCCTTTTGCAAATAGTGATGCTACATAGGATTTTTTTGAATCTGCAGATTCTACTCTCGCAGTGATGGTATCTTCTAATTTGGTAATAAACCCAAAGGTCTGTTCATTTGTCTCATTCCAGCAGGTATCTGTTCCCTTGTGACAAGTTGGTCCATTTGGATTGACTTTAATTAAGAGTGAATCACTATCACAGTCCAATTTTAAATCGACAAGGTGTAAAACATTACCGCTTTCCTCACCTTTTGTCCATAAGCGTTGCTTAGTCCGACTAAAAAAAGTGACTAATTTGGTTTCTATGGTTTTTTGCATCGCCTTGTTATTCATATACCCTAACATTAAAACCTTGTTAGTTTTTGCATCTTGAATAATTGCTGGCACTAAGCCGTCTGGGTTTTTATTAAAATCTACATTCATAGTTTTTCTATTGTCACACTTAGTGCAGTTGAAATGCTTTTAAACAGAACAATTTTTTTCTAATTAGCACTAAAGCTGACGACTCTTATTTTTAGTTTATAATCGTATTTCGATATTCTGTTGTCTTAACGCTTCCTTTAATTCTAAAATTGGAATTTCACCAAAATGAAAAACACTCGCGGCCAAGGCAGCATCTGCTTTTCCGTCTTTAAAAACATCGATAAAATGGTCTACAGATCCCGCTCCACCCGAAGCTATAATTGGGATATTAACTAAAGTTGAAAGTTTGGCCAAAGCCTTATTTGCAAAACCTGCTTTGGTGCCATCGTGATTCATTGATGTAAAAAGAATCTCACCAGCCCCGCGCTGTTCTACCTCTTTTGCCCAATCAAATAAATTTAATTCCGTTGGAATGGTACCACCAGCCAAATGAACTAGCCATTCACCATTGACCTCTTTCGCATCAATTGCAACGACAACACATTGACTTCCAAATTTATCAGAAAGCTCATTAATTAACTCTGGACGTTTTACGGCTGACGAATTAATAGATACTTTATCGGCTCCACAGTGTAAAAGATCATCGACGTCTTCCACAGAAGAGATGCCTCCACCGACTGTGAATGGAATATTGACTTGCTCTGCAACTTTTAAAACCATATCGTGCATGGTTTTTCGCTTTTCTTGGGTGGCAGAAATATCTAAAAAGACCAATTCGTCTGCTCCTAAATCGGCATACTGCTTAGCTAAAACAACCGGGTCACCAGCATCGCGTAAATCGACAAAATTAACACCCTTTACGGTTCGTCCGTTTTTGATATCTAAACATGGTATGATTCGTTTTGTTAACATAAGAACATTTCTACACTTTAATACAAAAGTAATTAATTATAAAAATCGTTGTAATTCTTTTAATGTGATTCGGTTTTCATAAAGCGCTTTTCCTATGATAACACCTTCGCAACCTATTTCATTTAAGGCTTCTAAATCCTTAAGTTCGGAAACTCCACCAGAGGCAATTAGCTTTATAGATTGCGCATTACTAGTGTTACTGCATTCTTCAATAAGGGTCTTGTAAAGCTCAATTGAAGGACCCTCAAGCATCCCGTCTTTTGAAATATCTGTACAAATCACATATTGAATTCTTTTTTTCTGATAGGCTTTTATAAATGATATCACTTCTTCTTTACTATCTTCTTTCCAACCGTTAATGGCAATTTTCCCTTCATTACTATCGGCTCCCAAGATAATTTTTTGAGGTCCATATTTAGCGAGCCAGCCTTCAAAAGTTGGACGGTCATTGACAGCAATACTACCACCTGTAATTTGTCGTGCGCCACAATTAAAAGCAATATTCAAATCTTCGTTAGACTTTAAACCACCACCAAAATCAATCTTTAAATTAGTTTTTGAAGCCACAAGCTCTAAAACTTTATAGTTGACGATGTGTTGGGCTTTCGCACCATCTAAATCGACCAAATGCACATATTCTATTCCTGAATCTTCAAAAGCTTTGGCCACCTCCAAGGGGTTTTCATTGTATATTTTTTTTGTGTCGTAATCACCTTTGGTTAAGCGAACACATTTTCCATCTATGATATCTATTGCTGGTATTATTCTCATATCAACTTCCCGCGAGTGCAGG
>CAYMDB010000140.1:0-5223 GCA_964388865.1 uncultured Flavobacteriaceae bacterium | reverse complement strand
TTTTTAATTAATTTTTAATTAATTTTTAATTTCAATTGAACTTACAATATTCTATGACATCTTGATTGCTATTAGGTTGGGATTTCTAGAGTTTTAAAAAATTCTTTAATAACCTTTCTCCTGCTTTACTGCTTTTTTCAGGGTGAAATTGTACACCAAAAAAATTGTTTTGTTCTAAAGCCGAAGCATATTCTAATTCGTAATTAGAGGTTGCAATAGCTTGTTGGCAGTTTTCAGCATAAAAACTGTGCACAAGATACATGTATTCTTTGTCTTTGATTCCTTTAAACAAATCAGATTTTAAATTGCTTATGGTATTCCAGCCCATTTGCGGAACTTTTACATGATTTGAAAAGCGTTTTACGTTCACGTTAAAAATGCCAAGTCCAGTAGTATTGCCCTCTTCAGTGTGATTACACATCAGTTGCATGCCTAGGCAAATACCAAGTACAGGTTGTTTGAGTTGGGGTATTAAGGTATCTAGCCCGCTTTCTTTTAATTTTCTCATGGCGGAACTCGCCTCACCAACACCTGGAAAAATAACTTTATCTGCGGTTTTTATCTCTTCCGGATTAGCGCTCAACACTGCATCGTAACCCAATCGTTGAAAAGCAAATTGGATGCTTTTAATGTTGCCAGCGCCATAATCTAAAATTATTAAAGCCCCATCTGGCTTCCCCAGTGGGGAAGAATTCTCATTCGTTCTTGGTAAGTCTTGTTCTTCAATCATAAACAAAGTATTTAATATACAATAGTCCCTTCCCTTTGAGAATCCCGATAGCGATCGAGAAGGATGGGCTTTTTCTACAAAAGTCCCTTCGTGCTCGGCAAAATCATTTTTTCTACGTCTTGTTTTACACCCATTTTAATAGCTTTAGCAAAGGCTTTAAAAATCGCTTCAATTTTATGGTGCTCATTAGTGCCTTCAACCTTAATATTTAAATTGCATTTGGCACCATCGGTAAAGGACTTAAAGAAATGATAAAACATTTCTGTTGGCATTTTTCCAATCATTTCACGCTTAAACTCCGCATCCCAAACGAGCCAGTTTCTTCCACCAAAATCTATGGCGACTTGCGCAAGGCAATCGTCCATTGGCAAACAGAATCCATAGCGTTCAATGCCTAATTTATTTCCTAAAGTCGCTGCAAAGACTTCACCCAGAGCAATAGCCGTATCTTCAATGGTGTGATGCTCATCAACCTGTAAATCACCATCAACTTTAATATTTAAATCCAGCTGACCATGACGAGCAATTTGATCTAACATGTGGTCAAAAAAAGCAATTCCCGTATCGATGTTGCTTTTACCTGTTCCATCGAGATTTAAGTTGATTTTAATTTTTGTTTCATTAGTGTTGCGTTCAATACTACCTATGCGCTCTGTTGATTTTAGGAACTTGTAAATGGCTTCCCAATCATTTGTTTCTAAGGCGATATAAGGTTTCAAATCAGTCTTACTAACCGTAATTTCATCCGTTCCTAAATGCGTATTATCATTGATAAAAATACCTTTTGCACCCAGATTTTTTGCTAATTCTACATCGGTTAATCGATCTCCAATCACAAAGGAATTCGCTAAATCATAATCCTTTGAAAAATATTTTTTCAGTAAGCCTGTGTTCGGTTTTCGAGTCGGGGCATTGTCTTTGGCAAAGGTTCTGTCTATAAATTGTTCTTTAAATAGAACACCTTCATTTTCAAAAGCCTTTAAAATAAAATGATGCACAGGCCAAAAGGTTTCTTCCGGATAAACCGATGTTCCCAAACCATCTTGATTGGTAATCATCACGATTTCAAAATTCAGCTCTTTGGCGATTTTACTCAGATATTGAAACACTTTTGGGTAAAACTCGAGTTTTTCAAAAGAATCAATCTGTTCATCGGCTGGCTCTCTGATTAAAGTACCATCTCTATCTATAAAAAGTACAGTTTTCATTGCAGTTGGTTTAACGTCTCTATTAATTTTTCATTTTCTTTCGGTGTTCCTACTGAAAACCGCAGGCAATCTTCACACAAGACTTGATTTGTTCTATTTCGCACCACGATTCCTTTTTTAATGAGTTGCTGATAGCGTTTGTTGGCGTCATCAACCTTAGCGAGAATAAAATTAGCATCTGAAGGATACACAAAATACACAAATGATACTGCGTCTAATGCACTGCTTAATTTTGTTCTTTCGCTCAATATCTGCTTCACTTCAGCTTTAACCTCTTCTATATTTTGAAGGCGTTCTAGTGCTTTTTCCTGAGTGAGCTGATTGATATTGTAAGGTGGCTTTATGTTGTTTAAAATTGAAATAATGCCTTTGGAAGCATAACAGATGCCTAAGCGAATGCCTGCTAAACCATAAGCTTTAGATAAGGTTTGGGTGATCATTAGATTTGGAAACTCATCGAGGCGACTCAGCCAACTTTTCTCCTTTGAAAAATCGATATAAGCCTCATCAATAACCACTATTCCTGGAAAATTTTTAATCAGTGATTCTATCGCAGAGGCGCTGAAGCTATTGGCGCTCGGATTGTTAGGAGAGCACAAAAACAGCAGCTTCGTCTGCGAATGCATCGCTTTAAAAATCTGGTCCGTATCGGGTTGAAAATCGTATTCTAAAGGAATCTCAATATTTTCAACAGCATTCAAATTGGCTAATACCGAATACATCCCGTAGGTTGGTGGTAAGGTGATAATCTTGTCTTCATTGGGTTCGCAAAACGCTCTAAATATGAGATCTAGGACTTCATCGCTGCCATTTCCTAAAAGGATTTGATTGGCAGGAATCCCTTTTAACTGGGCTAATTTCTCTTTCACTGAGGTTTGTTGCGGATCTGGATAACGATTTACGCCATTATTGAAAGGGTTTTCATTGGCATCTATAAACACCATGTCCTTACTCACCTCTTTGTATTCATCTCTTGCAGAAGAATAGGGTTTTATGGTTTTGATGTTTTCTCTTAAGAGCTTATTTAAATTAAATTCTTTCATTTTAAAAGGCTTTGACTGCGCTCAGCCAGACAGTTAGTGTTTTTTTTAATCTTTTAATCTTATTGTTACGGCGTTTTTATGAGCCTGTAAGCCTTCGGCCTCAGCCATCAATTCAATAGCATTACCAATGTTTTTTATGCCTTCCTTTGAAATTTTTTGGAAGGTGATACTTTTTAAAAAACTATCGAGGTTAACACCAGAATACGCTTTTGAAAATCCGTTAGTTGGTAAAGTATGATTTGTGCCAGACGCATAGTCACCAGCACTCTCAGGTGTATAATCGCCAATAAATACTGAACCTGCATTAGCTATTTGGTTTACAAAAAAGTCATTGTCCTCTGTGGCAACGATAAAATGTTCGGGACCATAAGCGTCGATTAACTCTAGGGCTGTTATAAAATCATGGACGACTATCGATTTCGAGTTGGCTATGGCATTTTTTGCCATTTCCTTTCGTGGTAGAACCTCTAATTGTTTTCTAACTTCTATACTCACTTTTTCAGCAAAATCTTTGGAAGTACTCACCAAAATCACTTGACTATCAGAACCGTGTTCAGCCTGGCTCAATAAATCGGAGGCCACATAAGGTGCATTTGCAGAAGCATCTGCCATAACTAATAATTCACTCGGACCAGCAGGCATGTCAATTGCCACACCGTATTTTGTTGCGATTTGTTTCGCTACCGTCACAAATTGATTTCCAGGTCCGAAAATTTTATAAACCTGTGGAATCGATTCCGTACCAAAAGTTAATCCGGCCACAGCCTGAATACCTCCAATTTTAGCAATTTTTGTAACACCACAAAGTTCTGCTGCGAACAATATTTCGTTAGCAATTTTGCCTTCCTTATTCGGTGGTGAGCACAATACAATTTCTTTACAACCCGCTATTTTTGCAGGAACCGCTAACATAAGCACCGTTGAAAATAAAGGTGCCGTGCCGCCAGGAATATAGAGTCCGACTTTTTGAATCGGGCGTTTTTCTTGCCAACACTCGACTCCTTCCATGGTTTCAACAAAAACTTTATGTGTTCTTTGAGCGCTGTGAAAGGTTTCAATATTATGTTTTGCCAACTGAATGGCTTTTATAAGATCTTCTGAAACGGCTGCTGAAGCTGTTTTTATCTCATCTTCAGTAACCAAGCACGATTCTAAAGTTACACCGTCAAACATAGCGGTATACTTGGCAATAGCTTGGTCTCCATTTTTAGAGACATCATCAAAAACTTGATTGACTTTTTCTTCTATGTCCTTTACTGTTTGAGTCGGTCTTTTTAGGAGTTCTGTCCAAGTTGACTTTTCTGGATTTATATATTGTTTCATATGAGTTCCTGCAATTGGGTTTTTTTAATTCAACGTTTTTTTAGACCTAACAGGTTTTGAAAACCTGTTAGGTCGGTCTTCTAAATAATTTACAGCACCATGTTTTCAATCGGACAAACTAAAATCCCCTCAGCGCCATTAGCTTTTAACTCATCAATTACATTCCAAAAATCATTTTTATTGATCACGGAGTGCAATGAACTCCAGCCCTCTTTAGCTAATGGTAAAATTGAAGGTGAATTCATACCTGGTAGAATTCTAATGATATCGTCAAGTTTAGTGTTAGGGGCATTCAATAAAATATATTTATTTTCTCGTCCTCTTAAAACTGATTTCAATCGAAACTGTAAAATATCAATTCGCTCTTGGTTCTCTTTCGCGATTTTAGGAGATGTTGCCAAAACCGCTTCCGATTTTAAAAGCACTTGAATTTCTTTGAGTCCATTTTTAAACAGCGTGCTTCCGCTAGACACAATATCGCAAATACCGTCTGCGAGTCCGATATTAGGGGCAATTTCAACAGACCCGTTAATAATGTGAATATCGGCTTTAATGCCTTCTTTGTCTAAAAATAAATTTAAAGTATTAGGGTAAGAGGTTGCAATGCGCTTTCCATCTAAATCCTTTAGATTTTTGGCTTTAGATGATTTAGGTACCGCGATAGACACCTTACATTTTGAAAACCCAAGATGCTCAACAATGTTTAAATCGTTTCCTTTTTCTATCAAAACATTTTCGCCAATAATAGCGGCATCTACCACTCCATCTCTTAAGTACTGAGGAATATCGCCATTCCTAAGATAAAATACTTCCAAAGGAAAATTACGTGCCGAAGCTTTGAGTTGATCTTTTCCATTGTCGACCGAAATCCCAATTTCCTTTAAAATTCTCATAGAATCCTCGTGAAGACGACCCGATT
>CAYMDB010000139.1:0-7506 GCA_964388865.1 uncultured Flavobacteriaceae bacterium | reverse complement strand
AAAATTGCCTTGTTAGAACGTAATGACTCTGATTATGATCTATATGATAGTGTTGAAAAGGGCTATATATTTAGTTTAGGAGGCCGAGATGAAGACTCTGATGAAAGTGGTATATACTTCGGTAAAAAATCAAAGGATAAACCGAAAAAATATGACCGACGTACCACCTCAGATCTTGTATTTGCCATCGGCTTTAATAATGCTTTAATTGAAGGCCAAGACCTAGAGGATTCACCATATAAGTTCGGTGGCTCTGGATTTGTGGAGCTTGGCTATGCCTGGAAAACAAGACTATTTGACAACACTAATTTTTGGAGATTAAAATATGGGTTCTCGTTTCAGTGGAACAAGTTTGATATTAAAGACAAAACTTTTTTAGTGAATACAGATGGAGAGCTTTCGCTTCAAGAATTTCCTCTAAATTTAAATCGTGCTAAATTTAGAACTACAAATTTGGTATTTCCTATGCATATTGAATTTGGCCCTTCCAAAAAAATTGAGAAAGAAAATTACTTCAGATATTCTACATATAGAAAACTAAAAGTTGGGTTAGGAGGATATGCTGGTCTTAATATAGGTAATATGCAAAAGCTTAAATACAAAGAAGACGGTAATAGAATAAAAAATAAACAACGTGGCGGATTTGAAGTCAATGAGTTTGTGTACGGTTTAAGTGGTTATGTAGCTGTAGGTGAGGTGGCTTTGTACGTAAAATATGATCTTAACCCATTGTTTAAAAATCAACTAGTTGATCAGAATAATATTTCAGTTGGAGTGCGATTTGATATTGATTAAAGCAATCTAATTTTAAGTATAAGAAAAGCCTTAGTCTAGTTTTAGATTGAGGCTTTTTAACTTTAATTAGACACAATCTTTAGTCCAATAATCGAAATAATTAAAGTTGAAATAAAAAATAAACGCCAAAAAGTAGCAGGCTCTTTAAAGATAAAAACACCAACGAGTACAGTGCCAACGGCCCCAATACCTGTCCAAACCGCATAAGCAGTTCCAATTGGTAATTCTTTGGTAACCTTTACTAAGAGGAGCATACTAATGGTTAAACATATTAGAAAACCGATGTACCAATAGGTGGTTTCAACTCCTGTAGATTCCTTAGCTTTTCCGAGACAAGCCGCAAAAGCCACTTCAAATAGACCTGCGATGATGAGTAAAATCCAATTCATATATCTTTTTTTTGTTAAGAGTTTGAGCGAAATTACAGAGCCTTCAAAGATACACCTTAAATTTAAGGGCGTCGTTTCCATTGAGAAAGTCTAATTACTTCGAGGTATTAATTTTTAATAGAACGCTATTTGTATTAAATTTACAGCCTTGCTAAATTCTTAATTTTTGATATCACAAAATTCCATAGCCCAAGTCTTTGAAACCGCCCGAGTAGAGGAGGTTATTGGCGATTTTGTACAGCTTAAAAAATCGGGTAGCAACTTTAAGGGTTTAAGTCCGTTTAGCGATGAACGCTCTCCAAGTTTTATGGTATCTCCTGTGAAACAAATCTGGAAAGATTTCTCAAGTGGTAAAGGAGGAAATGCGGTGACTTTTTTAATGGAGCACGAACATTTTACCTATCCTGAAGCCATAAAATATTTAGCAAAAAAGTATAATATTGAGATTGAGGAGACGGAACGCAGCGATGAAGAAAAAGCTCAAGCTGATGTGCGAGAAAGCTTGTACTTAGTGAGCGAATATGCCAAAGATTATTTTCAAAAAATACTGCATAAAACAGATCAAGGGAAAGCCATAGGATTAAGTTATTTTAAAGAACGCGGCTTCACTGAAGAGACAATTAAAACCTTTCAACTTGGCTATGCCTTAGATGAGTGGCAAGCCTTTACAGACGATGCCCTTGGTAAAGGTTATAATATCGATTTTTTAGAAGCAACGGGGCTCACCATTGTAAAAGAGCAAAAGCGTTTTGACAGATTTAAAGGCCGCGTGATGTTTCCTATTCATAGTATGAGTGGACGTATTCTGGGTTTTGGAGGCCGAATTCTAACTAACGATAAAAAAGCAGCCAAATACCTCAACTCCCCTGAGAGTGAAATCTATCACAAAAGTAAAATACTCTATGGCTTGTTTTTCGCGAAGCAAAGTATCGCTAAAGAGGATAATTGCTATTTAGTAGAAGGCTACACCGATGTGATTCAATTTCATCAAAAAGGGGTGAAAAATGTAGTATCCTCATCGGGTACGGCGCTGTCAGCAGATCAGGTGCGTTTAATTAACAGACTTACAAATAACATTACCGTGTTGTTTGATGGTGATGCGGCCGGTATAAGAGCTTCTATTAGAGGTATTGATTTAATATTAGAGCAAGGAGTCAATGTTAAGGTGTGTACCTTTCCAGACGGTGAAGATCCGGATAGTTTTTCAAAATCGAATACTTTAGAAGAACTCAACGCATATCTCGTTGAAAATACGCAAGATTTTATTCAATTTAAGGCATCACTTTTAGTAAAAGAGGCCAAAAATGATCCTATTAAAAAGGCAGAAACCATTCGCGATATTATAAATAGTATCGCAAAAATTCCAGATCCTATAAAACGCGAAATTTATATTCAAGAATGTGCTAGCCTCATGGATATAAGCGAAAATGTACTATTTAGCACTTTGGCTCAAATCAGTAAGAAAGAGCTTCAAGATGCCAGTAAAACCCATAAACAAGAGCAAAAAACGTTTCAGGTGGTTAAAAACGAACCCCAAAGGACGCCTAGAGTTGATGTTCAGTTTGAATTAGAGCGAAAAATTATAGAAATTTTAATGCTCTATGGGGATCGAACAGAACAGTTTGAAGATTTAATTCTGAAAGAAGATGAGACTACGGGCGACTTAATTTTAGAACCTACAAAGCAAGAAACGCGTGTTTTTGAAAAAATATATCTAGATCTTCAAGAAGACGAGATGCAGTTTACCAACGAAAAGTTTAAGGAGCTTTATTACACAATTATCGATCGTTTAAATCAGGATGAAAATTTTTCGACAAAAGATTTTATCAATCAACTCGACCAAGAATCTGCAAGTACCGTGACGAGTATTTTAATGGAGGAAGAGAAGTACACTTTACACGATTGGGCAAGAAACCAAATTACACCTAAGGAAAAATCACATACCGTAGCCCAGTTGGTGAGTCAGACCATATTAAGTTTACGATGCTATTTGATTGAGCAGAAAGTGGCAGAGTTTAAAAATGCTACACTAAGTGAAACCGTCGACTCTAGAGCAATTATAGAGGATGTAAAGGACTATTTAGGTTTAAAAATGTTACTCTCTAGAAAGCTTGGTAAAGTTGTAGGGGGTTAAGTGAGATTATTGTGTTTTGCTTGGTGTATTAAGTCTACAATATTATTGACATTTAATTTGTTGAAAAGTCTCGCTTTATAAGTACTCACTGTTTTTTCGTTGATACTTAATTCCTCAGCTATTTCTTTATTTTTTCTACCTATAGTAAGTAACTTTAGAACTTCAACTTCTCGAGTGGACAACTTTTTAAAGAGTCGTGTTTGGCTTTTCTTCGTATCCTCGTAGTGTAAGTTTTTTTCCATCTTTTCACTAAGAGAGACCTCACCAAAATAGATTTTTCTTACGGCGCGCTCAATAGCTTCTACACTGGCTGTTTTGAGTAGATAACCTGATGCTCCTGCTTTTAGTGTACTTATGGCATAGATTTCCTCTGGCTGTTGGCTAAACATTAAAACATGAACATTTTTATGCTCTTTTTTAAGTGCTCTTAAGGCCGTAATTCCGTTGAGTTCTGGTAAATCAATTTCAGATATAACAACGTCAACTTTATGACGTTTTATAAACTCAAACACTTCAAGTCCACTCCCTAAACTTCCAATGACTTTGAGATCTGGCCTACTGTTTAAAAAAAGTTCTAAGCCCGTTCTTACGATAGGATGACTGTCAACAACCAAGATATGTATCATGACAAATTATTTTTTTTGTTAAGATTAGCAAAAATTAAAACGCAAGCAGTGGCTAGGAAAACAAGGCAGATTCGTTAAACAAAAATAATGAAAATTTAAGCACTGCTCTTAAAATTTTTGATAAAAATCAATAATTATTTTAAATCATTAGGGATTTCGCAAATTGGTATAGGAATCATTTTGTGTTTGTTTGACGTGTTGTAGCGCGTATAAATTTCAAAAACCTTACGTTGTCGGCCTTCAAAATCATCAGCCGACTTACCTTCATCCTTCATTTGCATTGCCCATTCTAATTCAGGATACGAGGCCCCAATTTGATCTTCGTCTGTTCGGTCGTCTCCCCAAAGACCGTCTGTTGGTGGCGCGTCAATAATGTCCTGATTAATACCTAAATGTCTAGCTAAAGCGTATACTTCAGTTTTAAGCAAATCGGCAATCGGACTCAAATCCACACCGCCATCGCCGTATTTAGTGTAAAAACCTACACCAAAATCTTCTACCTTATTACCTGTACCGGCAACTAAGTAGCTTTCTAAAGCTGCAAAGTAATACAAGGTGGTCATTCTAAGGCGTGCCCGTGTATTGGCTAAAGACATATAGCGCTCTTCTTCATTATCTACTGAAGGTAATTCTGAAATTAAACTGTCAAAAACAGGAGTTAAATTAACCTTGGTCTTTTTAACCGCCTTAAAATGTTCTTGAAGCCAAGACACATGATGAGACGCTCTGTTGATTTGTGAAGGTGCTTGATGAATAGGCATATCTAAACACAAGACATCTAAGCCTGTTTTAGCACACAGCGTTGAGGTCACCGCCGAGTCTATTCCCCCCGAAACTCCGATAACAAAACCCTTAACGTTTGCATTGGTGGCATAATGTTTTAACCAATCTACAATGTGATTTACAACCTTTTCTGTTTTCATAATTTTACAATTTTTAGACAAAGAAGTGTACCTTTGCCTTACAAAAATAAAGGAATAGTGTTAGGATTAAAAATGTTTTATAAAATGCAGATACGAATTTTCATAATGATAGTTTTTGCCTTGTTTTTTATGACTTGTGACAAGGATTCTAAGCTTGAAAACGAAATTGCTAAAATTGATGCTGATTTTAAGATAGAACGTTTTGACAAAGCCTTTTTGCAAGCTACCCCACAAGACCTTCCAAAATTAAAACAAGCTTATCCGTTTTTGTTTTCTAAACAGGTGCCAGATTCTGTATGGATCTATAGAATGAAGGATACTTTGCAAGATGAATTATTAACTGAGGTGAATAAAACCTTCACTGATCTCGCAACAACACAGGAAGAACTTGAAGGCTTTTTTCAGCATTTAAAATACTACGATAAAACATTTACAATACCACGTGTTATAACCCTTACCAACGATGTAGATTACAGAACCAAAACGATAGCAACAGATTCGCTAGTCCTAATCGCTCTAGATAATTTTTTAGGTTCTGAGCATAAATTTTATCAAAACATACCAAAGTACCTTACGCAAAACATGCAGCCCAAACATATTGCGCCAAATGTAGCTGAAGGCTATGCCAAAAAGTATGCATTTCAAACGAAAAGGAAAACCCTATTAGATGAACTGATTTATTTTGGGAAGCTACTCTTTTTTAAAGATAAAATGATTCCCTTTAAAAGTGACTCTGATAAAATAGGATACACAGAAGAGCAGCTTCAGTGGGCCGAAGCCAATGAAAGTCAGATTTGGAGTTATTTTATAGAAAAAGAATTACTTTACAGTTCCGATGTTAAATTACCAAGTCGTTTTATTGCTGAAGCACCCTTTTCTAAGTTTTATTTAGAATTAGACAACGATTCACCAGGGCGATTAGGGCAATACATAGGCTGGCAAATTGTGAGAGCATATGCCAACACCACTAATGAAGATCTCATGACCATTTTGCAAAAAGAACCTGAAGAAATTTTTAGAAAATCAAAATTTAAACCTAAAAAGTAATGTCTAAAACGATACAATCAAAAATAGAATTAAACGTAGAACTCGATGAAAACCGAGTGCCAGAAAAGCTCAAGTGGTCGGCACAAGACGGTGGTATTACAAATGAAGAAGCTAAAGCGGTGATGTTATCCGTTTGGGATAACAACGCTAAAACCACCCTGACTATAGATTTATGGACAAAGGATATGCCTTTAGACGAGATGAAATTGTTTTTTCATCAAACCTTAGTCACCATGAGCGACACCTATCTAAGAGCGACCCAGGATGCTAAAATGACGGCTACAATGAAAGATTTTTGTGATTATTTTGCGGATAAGTTAGACTTGAAAAAGTAAAGTTAAAGCGAGCAAACCTGTTGTTGCTCACTAAGCTTTAAAATAGGGTTTGGCATTAAAGCACTCGGCTTCATCGCTGAGATCATTTTTTTGTTTCCTCTTGTATTTTAAGAATTGTGAAACGTCAAATACTTCCCAAATCGTTAACTCGTTGTGTCGTCCTGCAATGGTTTTTTTGTCTAAGGTAATAATGGCAATCATACGTTCTACTATGGCTTGGTCTCCAATACGTTTCACGGTTCCACCACCATAGTTGGCATTTGTCTTGTATTCAATCCAGTAGGCTTTCACTTTTCTGTGCGCTGGATTAACGTTTAGGGTCTGTTCGGTGACTTTAAAATTTTCAACATCAGTTTCGGTTATGGCTCTTGCGGCAGCATTAGTGGCAATACTGGCATGCTTTGTAGTATTTGCGTTCGCATTATTTGCACTTGCTATATTGGCCGTATGACTCACAATAAGGTCTGTTTTCTGAACTACCACAAGCTGCGGTGCCTCAATCTGATCTTCAGCCCCCATCGGTTCTGGCCTCGGGGTTAGAGGTGTGGCGCCAAAAAGCGATGTCTTTCTCGGCGGTGTATCACTAGCAATTTGTCCATGCATAGATTGATCTCTTAAAAGGGTGAGAACTATCAGTTTGTCTTTTAAGGACGCCTGTACTACAAATCTTCCAAGAGGAAGGTCCGATAATGGTATAATTACTTTAGAGTCGTCTACAATAATACTTTGTTCAAAATTTTTGTTGAAGATTTCAAATTTTCTCCGTTCAAAATACTAAAAAGAAGTGGAATGGAGAAAATGTTAATTATGCCCTGATAGTTGTTAGTTGGAAAGTGAATTCATATTACTAAAAAATTTGCTGTTGCAATTGAAACTTTAAAAAGTTACTTTTAATTAAAATTTGTGGAGTTTTTATGAAAAAGAATTTTATCCTTTTATTTTTGAGTGCGTCAATCATTTTCTTTGGCTGCAGAGAAAAAATTGTAACGGAGGAAGAAGAAAAGAATAACAATAAAGGAGAGGTACTTTTCAAGATTGATAAAGTAAACGTTCCTAAAAATGTCGTTATGGTGGAGGCCATCCTCTCCCGAACTGACTTCGATACGGTTAAAGCCTCTCTTAATTTAGTTACCGAGACTTCCGCAGATTTAGCTCTCAACAACATTCCAATCGGCGCATGGCAATTAAATGTTAATGCGTATGATAGTCTCCAAGCCATTGTTTATGCCGGTGAAACGGTTGTAAATGTTCAAGATG
>CAYMDB010000138.1:0-7570 GCA_964388865.1 uncultured Flavobacteriaceae bacterium | reverse complement strand
GTCAAAAGTCTCCGACTGACATTTGCCAAGTCCCAATAATTGTTTGCTTTCTTTGAAAAACTTATGCAAAGCTTTACATAAGGCGTTTAGGGCACTAAAAACGAGCGGATTTAATATTGAAGACACGCATTTGACAGATTTAGATCGCGTTGCAAAACTACTTGCGTTGGTTATGGTAGCTTTTGTTTGGGCATACAAAGCCGGAATCTATCTGGATAAGATACGACCCATCAAGATCAAAAAACATGGACGCAGAGCCAAAAGCCTGTTCAAGTATGGGTTAAATTATCTCGCAAAGGTCTTGTTTTCAAATAATTTAGATGAATTTAGAAATTGTTGTAAATTTTTGTCATGTACTTAGCTATTTCTTAACTAAACGACATTGAATTACAATTAGTCAATACGTTAATGAACGAGTAAAAAGCACACATGGTAAAAATTATAAACAAGAAGTAAAAGAATTACGGCCAACAACTCATCGACTTAAATTTCTGATGCCCAAAGACTCTGCACATTGCTATCCATTAATGCTTTCCTTAAGAGCAAAATAAGTGTTTCTATCCTTTTTTCTATTATATTTAACTATGAAAATTTACTTTATTATCGGCAATTCGCGCAGTGGCACAACAATGTTGTCAAATATTTTAGGACAAAATCCTTATGTATTAGTTTTCAAAGAATTACATTTCTTTGATGTATTATCAACATCTGATATAATTTACTATACCAGAGATGAAGCTATTACGATTTATGCAAAATTATTGTGCACAAATGAGTTGGAACCATGGAACTTACATAAATATACTCTGTATATAGAACATGCAAGATCTGAGTACAAAATAAGTGCAAACATTACTAACTATAATCTTTTTGCTACATTCGTTTCAAACCAGCTAATTAAAGCTAATAAGACAATAGCTGTTGAGCAAACACCTCGAAATTCATACCATTTTGAAAAAATATTGAGAAATTTGCATGGTAGTAAAGTAATTCATATTGTTCGTGATCCCAGGGGTGTATTGTTATCACAAAAAAATAAATGGAAACGAAATAAATTTGGAGGCAATATGACTCCAAAAGAAAAAATTCGAACATTTTTAAATTACAATCCAATTCTTACATCATATATTTACGATAGAACACTAAATAGAATTTTCAAAAATGCAATAACTGAACCTAATTTGTTTTTTACCATTAAATTCGAAAATATATTGTCAGCACCCCAAGAAACACTTCCCCAGCTATTTGAATTTGTTGAATTACAATATAATACTAATTTTGTCAACGTCAAGCATAGTTCTTCATCATTTGTGTCAAATAATGAACAAGGCATTGATATTAAAAGGGCTACTTCTTGGAAAGAGAATATTTCTAGAAATGAAATTTTTATTGTACAACTTATAACTAAAAGAATAATGAATCGATATAATTACCCGAGACATAGTGTAAGCATTATTAATCCTTTTGTTTTCTTATATTACTTTATTACTCTTCTTATTCAAAGTGTTTTTGTAATAGCTTTTAACTATAACTTTGTTAGAAAATTCTTGGAGAATCGTTTTTTTACAGTATTAACATATTTTACTAATAAATAATTTGATGATAATATGAAGATCATTCTTATTCATTATAGATATTATAGAGCAGGTGGGCCTGAAAAATACTTGTTTAGCGTAAAAGAGCTTTTGGAAAATAATGGACATAATGTTATCCCATTTTCTCTCGCCTTTTCGCAAAATAGTGAAACTGCATACAAGCAATATTTTCCACAACCTGCAATCAAAGATTTCCATATTGATAAAAACAAAGACAATATTTCAATTAAAAAAAAATTAGAAATAATTAAGAATAGTTTTTTTAATAAAAAAGTATTTTCTAACCTATCTGCTTTAATTGAAATGGAAAAACCGGAAATTGCTTATGTTCTTCAATATGGATCTAAACTGTCAACTTCAATCTTTGATGCGTGCAAAAAATATGACATACCGGTAGTTGTAAGAGTGAGTGATTTCAATTTAATCTGTGCAAAAAACGTATTTTTCAGAAATAATGAAATCTGCACTAAATGTATCTATAATAAACTTTATAGTTTAAAGTATAAATGTGTGCATGATAGTTTTGCTCAATCTTTTATTTATTATTTATCGCAAAAGTATAATCAGTTAAGAACATTTGAAAAAAAAATTGATGCATTCATTGCACCATCAAAATTTACAATAAATTTATTAAAAAGTAATAATCAGTTTTCTTCAAGTAGGTTTTTTCATGTTCCTACTTTTATTGAGGATTCAAAATACGAATTCAATTTAAATCTACGTGATTATAATCTTCAAAATGGTTTAAAAATATGTTATTGGGGGAGAATTGATGAGGATAAGGGAATTGACATTTTGATAGATGCTGTCAAATTAGTATCACAAAATGGCTTTAAATTGGGTGTAAAAATAGTTGGGGATACAAACTCGGAATACGCACAAAATCAAATAAGACGGACAAAAGATTTTGGGCTTGATAACATTTCATTTTTAGGTTATGTTTCAAATCAAAATATTTTTGAAGAAATTAGAGACTGTCATTTTTCCGTAATTCCATCAAAGTGGTTTGATAATATGCCAAACTCACTAATAGAAAGTTGTACTTTTGGAATACCTGTTATAGTTTCAAAAATCGGAAGTTTAGATGAAATTATTTCTGATGGTAAAAATGGTTTCACGTTTAATCCATCTGATACTTTAGATCTTGCTAATAAAATAGAAAACCTATTTAATCTTAGAGAAAATAATTACAATAATATTTCAGCGTATTGCCAAAAATGGATTAAAGACTATTGTGACAAAAATTCTCACTATAGAAACTTGATGAATGTTTTTAATATGGTTATTGATGAAAAAGATAGTAAATAAAGTTATTCATTCGCTGGGGAGAAAAAATTATTCAGTTGATTCATCAATAGAATTAATTGATTTAATTAGATTTCTAACACCTAAAATTTTTCAATTAATCAGAGGGTTATTTATTAAACCATTTCTAAAAAAATCTACTGGCCTAATTTTTTTAGGTAGTCGAACTAAGATAAGGTTCAAATCGAAAATATCAATTGGAAAAACATTGCAGATTGGCGATAATGTAGAGATTAACGCTCTATCACGTAATGGAGTACATATTGGGCATAATGTTTCAATACTTAAAAATACAATTATTGAATGCACCGGTGTATTAAGAAATTTAGGTGAAGGTATCTCGATAGGAAATAATGTTGGAATAGCACAGAACTGCTTCATACAAGTTCGTGGACAGGTAATAATTGGAGATAATGTAATATTTGGTCCCAACGTATCAATTTTTTCTGAAAATCATGTTTTCATAGATACAGAATTGCCTGTTTCGGTGCAAGGTGAAACTCGAAAAGGTGTAACAATAGAAGATGGTGTTTGGATAGGCACTCGTGCCATCATTTTAGATGGAGTTAAAGTTGGGAAAAATAGTATTGTTGCTGCAGGTGCAATCGTTAACAAAGATGTAGCTCCTTATTCAATTGTCGGCGGTGTGCCTGCTAAAATATTAAAAAACAGAAAATAAATTTAATAATACATATCAATGAATAGAAAAATCTACATCGCCGGTTGTGGCGGTATGTTGGGTGAAGCATTTTACACCCAATTCAAAAACGACTACGAAATTAAATGCACTGACAAAGACGTAAATACGGAATGGTTGTCATTTTTAGATTTCAGAGACTTTGATGCCTACAAAAAGGACGTAATGGATTTCAATCCTGATTATTTGTTCCACTTGGGCGCTTATACAGATTTAGAATTCTGTGAGCAAAATGTCGATGATACATACATGACCAATACTTTGAGTGTTGAAAATGCAGTGTATATCGCAAACGAATTAGATATTCCATTACTATACATAAGTACTGCCGGCATTTTTGATGGCAAACAAGAGCAATATGATGATTGGGATATGCCAAACCCGCTTGGTGTTTATGCCAGATCAAAATACATGGGTGAGAGGTTTGTTGCAGAGAATGCAAAACGACACCTTGTTTGCCGTGCGGGCTGGATGATGGGAGCCGGCCCTTCAAAAGACAAAAAGTTTATTCAGAAGCTTATGAAACAACTTAAGGAGGGAAAAAAAGAACTTTTTATAGTCGACGATAAAGATGGAACACCGACATACACGCATGATTTTGCAAAAACTGTTAAAGCCTTACTCGAAAAAGAGTATTGGGGTCTGTATAATACCGTTTGCGGAGGGCAAACAAGTCGTTTAGAAGTTGCAACAGAACTGCTTCATATTTTAAACTTAGAAAAAGAGGTAACAATAACACCTGTTTCATCTAATTACTTTAAAGATATTTTCTTTGCAGAAAGACCAGCCTCTGAAAGACTTCTCACCAAGAAACTTAATTTAAGAGGAACAAATATGATGAGGGATTGGAAAACTTCACTTAAAGAATATATTGAAAATTACTATAAGGATTTTTTAAATGATAGATAAAATAATTAAGGTCGCAGTAATCGGAACAAATGGACTGCCAGCTAATTACGGCGGATTTGAAACAATGGTGAATCATCTGACCTTAAATTCAGGTACCGACATTGAATATACAGTTTACTGTTCTGCCCCTAATTACAAAAACAAACAAGAAAAATACAACAATGCAAGCCTCATATACCTTCCCCTCAAAGCGAATGGTTGGCAAAGTCTGTTTTATGATATCTGGTCTATTATTAAGTCACTTGTTCATCACGATGTACTTTTAGTTCTTGGAGCGCCTTCAGCATTAATTTTCCCATTGACGAAAATCTTCTCCAACAAACCCATTATCATAAATTTTGGTGGGTTGGAATGGAAAAGAGATAAGTTTTCTTTTTTTAAAAGAAGATACCTTAAATTTGTTGAAAAACTTGCTGTGTATTATGCTGATTGTCTGGTTGTGGATAATGCCTATTTCGCATCATACGTCCGCAGAACATACAATAAAGACGCCACACTTATTGAATATGGTGGTGATCATGTTTTACATCCGAAAATTGCTCAAGAAGATTTAAAGAAATATCCTTTTCTGTTAGAAAAATATGCAATAAGTGTTTCACGTGCCCAGGCTGATAATAATCTGCATCTTTTATTACAAGCATTTTCTGAAGTGCCTGAACATAAATTGGTTTTGATTTCAAACTGGAATAAGTTTGACTACGGTAGATTATTAAAGCAAAAATATAGCTCATTTGAGAATTTGTTTTTAATTGACGCCATTTACGATCAGCGCGAAATTGACTTACTAAGATCTCATGCCTCAGTCTACATTCACAGTCATACCTATTGTGGAACTGCACCTTCATTAGTTGAGGCAATGAACCTTGGTCTTCCAATTATTGCATTCTCAAACGACACAAACCCTGAAACAACTGAAAAAAAAGCTGTTTTCTTCTCGGATACCAAAGAACTCGTTACTGTTTTAAAATCATTGCATCAGGATGAATTGGATGAAAACAAATGGGAAATGTTTGAAATTGCGAAGAGAAGATATACATGGAAAAGAATAGTAGATCTTTACGAAAATAAATACAGGGAGCTTTTTAAGAAATCACAATTACAATGAAAGGAATCATCCTCGCCGGCGGTTCAGCAACCCGCCTTTTTCCGCTTTCCAAAGCCATTTCTAAACAAATCATGCCGGTGTACGACAAACCCATGATTTACTATCCGCTCTCCACGCTTATGCTGGCAGGTATAAAGGAAGTGCTGATCATATCTACACCAAGAGACCTGCCCATGTTTCAGGAATTACTGGGAGATGGAACCCAAATGGGTATGCAGTTCGATTATATCATTCAGCCGGCTCCCAATGGCCTGGCCGAAGCTTTTATCCTGGCCAAAAACTTTTTAGCGGGGGATTCAGCTTGTCTAATACTGGGAGATAACATCTTTTATGGCCAACATTTTTCAGCGCTGTTGAAAGCTGCTGTTAAAAATATTCAAGGAGCAACCATTTTTGGCTATTACGTAAAAGATCCGCGCGCTTATGGTGTAGCTGCTTTTGATCAAACGGGTAAAGTAATATCACTGGAAGAAAAACCTGCGCAACCAAAATCCAATTACGCTGTTCCGGGTTTGTATTTCTACGATCAATCAGTGGTAGCAAAGGCAAAAGCCCTTAAACCATCTGCCAGAGGCGAATTGGAAATCACTGACCTGAATAAAGTGTATCTCGATGAGGGCTCACTAAGGGTGGAATTGTTTGGCCGTGGCTTTGCCTGGCTGGATACAGGCACCGTGGACAGCCTGCTCGAGGCATCTAACTTTATCGAAACCATACAAAAAAGACAAGGTTTTTATGTGGCTTGCATCGAAGAAATTGCCTGGCGCAATGGCTGGATCGATACAGATCAACTATTACACCTCGGCAAAAAACAAGCCAAAACAGACTACGGCCAGTATCTAATTGACCTGGCAGAAAGGAGAAGTAACTAATGCAAGTATTCGAAACAAAACTAAAGGGTGTATTACTAATTGCCCCTCAAATCTTTAAAGATGAAAGGGGTTATTTTTTTGAATCTTTTAACCGCGATAAATACGCTGAACACATCCAAAACCTGGATTTCGTTCAGGACAACGAATCTCTTTCCATCTATGGTACACTGCGTGGCTTGCACTACCAGCTGCCACCTTATGCACAGGCCAAGCTCGTTCGGGTCATCCACGGAAAAGTACTGGATGTAGTACTCGACATTCGCCGTAGCTCTCCCACCTTTGGCCGCTATGTAATCGCCGAACTCAGCAACGAAAACAAGCACCAGCTCTACGTACCAAGAGGTTTTGCACATGGCTTTTTGGTCCTAAGCGACACAGCCATTTTCGCTTACAAAGTCGACAATATTTACCACAAAGCCAGCGAGGCAGCCATCCGCTGGAACGACCCATCCCTTGATATCCCCTGGAGCCTGCCTGCATTCGATATCATCCTCTCCGAAAAAGACAAACAAGCTCCTTTATTTAAAGATGCCATACTTTTTGACTAAGCGCTATTACCCTAATATATTTACTCTTTATAAAACAAAGTCATAACTAGTTCAGATAGAGTACAAACCGTAAAAGAAACATTACATACCAGATACCACTAATAATAGCCTGCGCTGGAACACCGAACGCCCCGTAACCCTCCGCGAGCACGGAAGAGCATCCGTGCTTGTTGGCAACAAATGTAGAACGTATCCGCAAAGAATACCAGGAAACACTCAGCATGCAACGGACTCCGCAACGACCAGCCCTCTGGGATGGAAAAACAGCAGAACGCTGTGTAGCTGCAATTATCAGTCATAACAACAATTCCAATTAAATTCACCTTTCTGACTTTGACTTTCAGACTGACTTTCAGACTTTCGGCCTTCAGACTTTCAGACCTTTGACTTTCAGACCTTCAGACCTTTGACCTTCGACCTCCCACTCACCACTCCTGAACAAACCGCCCTCCAAACCCGGCAGGAGATTCAGCAATGCTATAACAAATACCTATACCCCCACAAGCTCCCTGATCAATACAAATTCGAAATACTAACCA
>CAYMDB010000137.1:0-7606 GCA_964388865.1 uncultured Flavobacteriaceae bacterium | reverse complement strand
TTTGTAATTTTAGCGGACAACAATGATTTTTAATCGTTTTACTTATTGATTTCAAAATCTTTTGCATAAGACGCTAAACGAAGAAGATCATAAGATTTTTTTAAATCTCGCTGTATAACTGACACAGCAAAGTGGCTAACTAACAATGATCTAGAAACAGACTGTTTATTTTCTTCAACAATTTGTTTTATTACTTGTTTAGCCTCTTCTTTGCCTTTTGTTTCATAGGCAAATAAGACTTTAACAGCGTTTTCTTCCGCAGTTATTGCTCTTTGTTTAGGCGTGTATCCTAATTGCTTTATCATCGCTTCTGCCATTGCCCATACTGACCATGGATTTTGACCGGTAATTAAATTATTATCGTGACTTATTTTTTCAAGATACATGATGCCTTCGTTAAATACTGCTCCTTGAGAAATCAATTCATCTTGTAATAAAAAAGGAAATACAGATGCTGCATTTGGAATTAGTAATAACTCCTCCTTATTGGTAAAGCTACTTACCTGCTTATTTTTTAAAAAGGACTGTCCATCATCTAAAGTAATATTTACAAATGCTGCAGGTCCATGACAGACTGCACCAATAACTTTGTTATTCTTATGGAAATCTTTTATGAGAGCATGTATAAAACTATTATTCGGAAAATCAAACATCGCACCTTTTCCTCCAACAAAATAAACAGCTTCATATATTTCAGGATTCACATCTTTTAATGATAAACTATTGTTGGTTTTAGATTGCGCAATTGAATCATTCAAAAATGCATAATCGAAAATTCCCATATCATCATCATCTAACACCACAGGTGGCTTACCTCCTAAAGGACTTGCTACATCAACATCAAAACCATTGGCTTTAAAAACATAGTACGCTCTTGCTAATTCTGTTAGTTCATATCCTGTGCCTTTGCCACTTGTACCCATTATATCTGTGCTAGTTACAATGGCAAGTATTTTTCCGCGATAAGCTGGCACCTCTTTAGCGATGTAAGCGATATCAATTGCTCGACTATGAATTAAGGTGCCATCTTCTTCTGGCAATAGACTTGCGATATAGATACCAATAACAATAAGGATAGCCACAATGAGGGTTAGCGTGGTGAGTATCCATTTAATAATTTTATATTTTTTAAACATGATTTATTTTTTAAATTGAATTTTACAGTCTTTAATTTCACATTGTTTTAAACAGCTCGTCAATTTTAGATTTAGCGCTTTCATCTGGTGCGACTTTATAGAATTCCTCAAGTAAATCTAAGGATGTTGGCTTTTTGGGATATTTATTGTTTTCCAAGAAATTTTTAAGCGCTTGGTTCACTTGTTGCTCTCCAATTAATTCGCTCAATTTTACCATGGCAATTGCGCCTTTAGAATAAGCAATATGTGTATATCCAGGCTTTACTTTATAAAGTGGTTGGTTGTCATACAATCCTTTCTCGTTATCATAAATTTGCTGATGAATCTCTAATCTCTCTTTCATTTTTTCAAGACCATGCATTTTCTTATATAACATCATTTCAGTGTACATCGCCAGAGTCTCCGTAAGAATTGTTGCTCCTTCTCTGTAGTCAGGATTTATCAGGCTATTTCCCCACCAAAGATGAGAAAGTTCATGTCCTGCCAATTCATTAATGACATCTTGTTTTTTATCACCTTCTAGGTTGGTATGAAATATCATATCTTCCGTCATAAATATTGCAGATGGGTAAGCCGTTGCCGCAAAACCTTTTGTAAATGCCGATATTTCTACAAAACTGATAGTTTTAAAAGGGTATTCACCAAAATTATCAATACAATAATCAAGGGTTATTTTAGCATTTTTGATAAGATGATCTACATTCTCAAAATGCTTTTTTGAATAGTAAACATTGATAGTTTTGTCTTTACGTTGAATCGATTTATGCTCATATTCGGCAGACGCCAATGCAAATCGAAAAGGTATAGTATCAGCACTATATATAGCGTAATTTCTGTTGTTTTCAGACCATTGCTTTATCAAGTCTCCAGTACCTAAAGCTGTTTGAGGTTTTTCGGTAGAAATGGTCATTTCTAAATTGATGAAATCATTTTTGAATACTTGTGGACTTTCTAATGCTTTCAATTCTGAAGCCTTACCTAAATTAAATTCAGCCCGTATTTCTACATCATCAATTTCTCTATCGTTTTGATACCCAAAAGTTGGATAGTAATTACTGATTCTCATAAAAGAACCATTATTTACAATGGCATTAAAGGATTGGTGTCCGTTTACTGCAAACCATTTGTAGGATAAACTAAAGGTTAAACTAGCTTCTTTGTTAGGCTGTAATGGTTGATCCAAACCAATTTCTGTAACATGCTCTTCAATTTGTATCTTTTCAAAACCACTTTCAAACAAAGCTGTTTCAATTTTTAAATCCGAATGAAAATTGACTAAAACTTTATGAATCGCCTCATTGGTTTGGTTGCTTACAACATAACTTCCCCTTATTTCATAGGCGTTTTTAGAAGGATAAAGATGAATATCTGTAGTTACCTCTGTAATTGATGGCTGTGGTATGGCTTCGTATTTTCTATAAGACTTTTCATAATTCACCGCTTTTAAAATTGTTTGTTCTTCATTATTGGGCATATACCCTTTCATAAAAAATATACCGTTAGTAGCACCTATAATTAGTAAAACTAAAACGAATAAAGACATCTTTTTGTTTAACACTTTCGTCTTTATAAAACTGTTTATCAACCAGATAAACGCTATGAAGCCAATTCCAAACAAGAGGCGTTGCGAGAATGCAGATAAATAAATTCCATAGCCATTAAAATCACTATAAATTCCATTATAACCAGAGAATACATGTAACAATGGATAAGAAAAAATATATTTTGATAAGGGGCTAGCTAAAGCAAAAACGCTCAACGTAGAAACACCTAAACTAACATATCGATTATTAATCGTGTCATTTATTAGTAATAAAAAGGCTGAAAACAGCATTAAAGGCATTGCATTGAAGATAAAAACCCCTAAATAGGCTTTCCAATCAATACTCAAATAACTATAGCTGAATTGAAAAATCAGACCTTCAATTATTAAAAGTATCGTAAAAAAACTAACAAGTATTGTTGCTGAAATAAAATGACCCATCATTTTACTTTTTGAAAAATAGATACTTCTTTCAATTAAATTGAAATTAGACCCATGACTTCTCCAATATAAATCATTCACAAAATAGGCTAAAACCAATAGCCCAAACAAATGAAAGTTTGATGAAATGGAAGTCGCTAAAAGACCCGATGTTGCATATTTTTCTGGAAGTCGTATACCTTTATCAATATCAGCATACATTTCCATGCCTATATAAAATACAAGTAGCAAGGAAACAGCAGCAATAACAACGCTTTTAAAAAGATAAATTAAGTCTAATTTGGTAAATGATACTACCGATTTAAAATCCATGATACTTCCAAAATTCAGCTTTGGTGTCTTTATTGATTTTAAATTCACTATAGCATTAATGGCATTGACTTTTATATTCTTTTTAGCTTTATGGTTCTGTTTTCTTGAGAATGAGAACGCTCTATAACTATACCATAAAAAGAATGCAGAAATGAACAAAAAAATTCCTCTGTTTACTAAAAACATATTCGTTAACGGAACAATACCATCATTTTTTTGAAGTACGGAAAATGATCTTGCTTCAAAAAAATACGCAGATAAACCAAATGGATCTAGTATAGCAGAAATTTGCTGTGTTTCGATAGATTGTGGTAAGCTCCCAGCCATGAAAGGCGAATTTGAAAACACCAATAAGACCATGTATAGTACATAAAGTAACAGCCCACCAATGACCACTACTAATTTTTTATGTGTTGTATAGGCTATAAAAAATAAAAAACTACATACAAATAATGCATTGAGTATTCCGAAAACAAGTAATGGATATACATAATGCCATACATTTAAACCCATTTGCATTTCATCACCAGTTCGTAAATTTTGACCTATAACAAAACCTAAAATTAATAAGCTAAAACTTAAGAATGTTTTCAGGTAAAAAAACCAAAACTTACCAGTTAGGTAGGTCAACTTGGAAAAAGGAAGGGCAAAAATTACCAAATCAAACTTGGCATCCCATTCCTTAAATAAAATTTGATTGGAATATAAAATGGCCAGAAATATCATGGATAGACTAAACATACCCATCATAAAACCAATGGTATATGGTGAGTTTAAGTATATCCCTTCACCGGCAGTCATATTGAATTTATTTCCGCTAAAAACACCTAAAAGAACAACGATTAAAAACATTGGATATACTGCCCATCGCCTTGAAAATTGATTTAACTCGTATTGAAATATAGCATTCATAATGTGAAAGTTTTTAGGCAAGCGTTTTAAAATACACATGCTCCAATAAAGGTGTCACGGCATCAAAACCTTCAGGTTTTGTTTCAGAAAAGATTGTTATATGTAATACACGCTCAATTAATTGCTTACTTATTATTTGATAATTTGATTGGTAGTTTCCCAGTTCATCATTTTCAATTGACTTCGACCAAATTTTATGTTCTAATTCAGAAATAAGTTCTTTAGGCTTACCGGTTTTTAAAATCTGTCCTTTGTTCATAATGGTCATTTCTGAACATAGATTTTTTACATCTTCTACCAAATGCGTAGACAGAATTACAATCACCTCACTACTAATGTCGCTCAATAACATATTAAACCGGTTACGCTCTTCTGGGTCCAAACCTGCCGTTGGTTCATCCACAATAACAATTTTGGGCTTTCCAAGTAAGGCTTGAGCCACACCAAAACGCTGTTTCATGCCTCCTGAAAATGTATGTACTTCTTTGTTTCTAAAATCCCAAAGATTGACTTTCTCTAGTAAATATCGAATTTGTGTTTCACGTTCTTCTTTATTTTCCAAGCCTTTTAAAACAGCGATGTGGTTTAACAGATTATACGCATTCACTTTAGGGTACACTCCAAAATCTTGAGGTAGAAATCCTAAATTCTTTTTGATATAATCGGGATTGCTAACTATGTCTATATCATTAAATCCAATACTACCAGACGTAGGTTTTTGCAATCCAACGATAGTTTTCATTAAAGACGATTTTCCAGCACCATTAGGCCCTAATAACCCAAACATTCCGTTCTTAATTTCTAACGAAATATTCTGTATGGCTTGATGACCATTTTTATAGGTGAGCTCTAGATTATTAATTTTTAACGTGTTCATGGTTTTAAGTTTTAAATATGCCGTTGCACAATTATTATAATTTTCTAAACCATTTCTTTGTTACAATAAGTAGCCTTCTCAAAATCACGAATGTTTATTGAAATAATTGGAATCTCTGGAAACATTGCTTTTAGTTCTGAAACAATTTGCCTAGATAAATTAGCCTTTTGTTCTGTATTTCGGCCTTGCATGATATTGGCAAAGACATGGATGAAGTTATCGCTTGTATTTCCAGTCGTATAATGTTGGAATGGATTGATTCTCACTTTAATTTCCTCCGGAATGAATAATTCCGTCGATTTTGCTGTGTCATATACTTTCTGAATAATTTCTTGTGGTGATTTTAATTTGATGATCTGTTCGGAACAGTCTATTACAAAGTGTGGCATAATTAATTCGTTTTTCGTTTAATTACTTATTTCATGTTTTTATTATTTCTCAAATTTAGTTTGCTGATTAGTGATTAATCTTAAGCTATCTTAAGAAAAACCTATTTGTTATAAATTACGACGAGATTAGCGCGTTAAGGTTACACTATTGTTGCTTTTTAATTTTTTTTTTCCTTTAATAAGTAGCCATACGGTAAACGAGAACTCACCTATAACAGAAGGCATTATGACTATAACTTCGAAAACAGCTTTATACTCATTATAACTTGACATCAATAGTTTTGCCATCCCATCTACTATATAACCTAATGCCGCTAATAGTAATAGTAAGCCTAAAGCCTTTGGTATATAAGTTGATTTCATTGCCAGATAACCCAAAAGGATTAAATGAACTCCAAAAAACAGCAAACCGACAGTCCAAAGTGTATCAAAACTTAATAATAGTTCCGATACCCTATTCTGAAGAATCGTTGTATTGCTTGCATTAAATGTCAGTTGATAGATTTCCCAAAGTTTGAACAGAGCGACTCCAAAAAACAGCGCGTGTAATAACCTAAAAAATGAAGCTATATAAGATAAATTTTTACCTGTTGATTTTGTTAAACCAAAAAGTGACCAAATCAATACGACATCAAAAAACAACATGACAACAAAGCCAAGTAAGCCGTTTCCGAATTGTGAGTGGTGATTAATGAAGTTTGCAGTAGTAATTGATGGATTGCTATCTATTAGACTTTCAAGTACTGCGAAGTTGGCGTAAAAACCTGCCAAAAAAATCATTACATAAGCGATTCCAGAAATTTTTGCAATGTGTTTCATAATTCTGTATTTTAAATTTTACACAAAATTATGGGTTCACAAAATGGATTTCATTGACTTTGGTTAAGAACGGATATCTATACAGTAATTTGGATTGTACTATTTGTTGAAGAATTTACAAAAACCACAATTTATTTTTTGCTTCTTCCTTAATATCGTTTTGGAAACGTGGTACTAATTGTGCCACCATTTCTGGGTATCTAATGGTTATTGGAACGTTTTGAGGTTTTAAAGATTTCCAATATAATCTACTGAATTGGAATACTTGGGTGAGTAATTCTGTAATGATGTTATCATCTTCAAAAGCATCCTCATTAGGGCTACTCATACTTACTTTAATTGGGAATGGGAAACCATCGGAATCAAAGAAACGCTCATCTTCAAACCTACCATTATTAAACAGTAAAAATTTACGCTCACCCAACCTTACAAAAGTTCCACTATAAGGCATTAGGCTCTCGAAATCTTTATCGAAAGCTATGATGTCTTTGGTTTCTGTTTTGTTGATGTTTAAAATGTAAATTGGTTTATTTTTCAGATTGAGTTTGTGCATTCCTTCTAATAGGGGTTGCATTTCTAGTTTGCTCATTTCTTTGTAAAAATGAATGACTATTTTATCGGCTTCGGATTGGTTGAAGAATGTACGGATTGCATTGATAATGCTTCCTGCCAACAAGTCTGTTTCGTTTTTTGAAAAGCAATCGAACTTGTTGAAAATTCCGTTGTTTTGAAAACTGAACGCACTTGCTACATAGCGGTGATTATGATCTTGGTTGGTAAACGCGCCTACTCCAATTACCAATTCCTTTTTTTCGGTTACAGCGAGCTTCCAAGGCTTACCTCCTAATTTAGCGTGAATAGCCAATGAAATGTTATTTAAGTGCCATTGATAATTGGTGATGTTACGCTGTAAATCTTCAAAATCTATTGCTTGGGTCATAATACCTTCATCCAAACATAATTCTTTTACCTGGTAATAGATATTCTTTAAATGCGGATTGGATTCAAAACGTGAGTATGGGCTTATGTAAAACGCTAAATAGGCTACGGATTCATCCCATTCCAGCTTATTTAGTTTTTGTTCTATTTCTGGAATTGGGTTTTCTTTATTTTCAAATTCAATGAAATGATTAGGTGCTGAATTAACAGGAATATCTATGAAGCTTTTTAATCCTTT
>CAYMDB010000136.1:0-7631 GCA_964388865.1 uncultured Flavobacteriaceae bacterium | reverse complement strand
GCAATTGTTGCAGGGTTACGCGGATCATCTTCAGGAATACCCGCTTCAACTTTACCAACTAAGTCGGCACCAACATCGGCAGCTTTGGTATAAATACCACCACCAACTCTGGCAAATAAAGCGATAGACTCAGCTCCAAGCGAGAAGCCGGCTAAGGTTTCAAGGACGATTGTCATGTCCATGGTCGTCGTCCAAACCCCTCCCATAAAGAAGTGAAAGAAAAATATAAAGAATGCTGTGAGTCCTAACACGGCTAAACCAGCGACGCCTAGTCCCATGACCGTTCCACCTCCAAAAGAGATTTTAAGCGCGTTCGGTAAGCTTGTTCTTGCAGCTTGTGTTGTTCTTACGTTTGTTTTGGTGGCGATTTTCATCCCGATGTTTCCTGCAAAAGCAGAAAAAACAGCACCAAAAATAAAGGCCACAACGATTAAAATATGTGTGGTAGGCACCACAAAAGAAACAATGGCCAATAATACACTTACTATCACTACGAATATAGCGAGTAATCTGTATTCGGCATTTAAAAAAGCTAAAGCGCCCTCATAGATGTGATCTGAAATTTCTTTCATTTTGCCATCGCCGGCGTTTTGTTTCATGACCCACGATTTTTTTATGAGCATGTAAATTAAGCCTAAAAGTGCCAAGGCTATTGGCATATAAATCATCATTGATTCCATATTTGAGTGTTATTAGTTTGTTATTTAGCTGGGCAAAAGTAATGAAATGAATGTTAATACAAAAAACCCTTCTATATTAGATATAAAAGGGTTTTTTTGTTTGAGTTAAAAATCAATAAGATTTAAATGGTAAAGGTACGTTTCTTTTTGTGTTCACTTTCGTCGTAACGCAGTACACACTCGTGATAAATTTTTAAGCTGACTCCATGCAATCTGCGACGACATTATTTTAAGTTAGAAGCACTAGTGCTTTTGCTTGGTGGCCAAGTCAACAATTTTTAAAAGCCTATCGCATTTAGAAAATAGCATGTTAGGTTTATAATTGGTATGTTTAGACGCCTCAAGATTATCAGCGCCATTAAGCCAATCTATATAAACCGCCGCGATATTAGCCCCTGCCTCATGAGAAAATGGATAGCCCCCGCCAAATCTTGGATTTAATTCGATAACATACACTTTATCGCCTACCACAAAAACATCGGTATCCATACAACCAATGTGTTTTAAATGGCTAGCAATACTTGCCGCAGTCTTTTCTATTTTTTTATGACTAACAGATTTCGCTCTGTCGGTCTCACCAGCTCTCATGTTTAATTTTTCTTTTATAAAGCTGCCAAAATAGTCCCCATTAAAATTATTAACGATATCCAACCCATACTCGACTCCTTCTAATTTTTCTTGGAAAATTATATTTGGTTCGTCAATAGACTGAATGGTATTTAAAATAGACTTGTCTAGTTTTAATTTTAAATAGGCATGGGCTAACTTGAGTTCCTCTATAGATTCAATAAATTCAATACCTATAGAGCCACTACCCCATCGGGGTTTTAAAACCAAGGGAAATTTTATTTCCTGGCTATGTAAGGCATTTAAAACCTCTTGCAGATATAAATATGTCTTAGGAGAATTTAAACCTATTCGTGTTATAAATTTATGGGTTTCCCATTTATCGCTACCAATGTTAATGACACCCGCACTAGACACTAACACTTTAACCCCCGTTTCCTCGAGCTCTTCTTTGTGTTTAGACAAGATAGGGAGCTCTAAGTCGTTTAGTGATATTAGTGCTGTAATTTTGTAGGTTTTTATAATATCTTTTAAACTGGCGATATAATGGGCACTGTAAATATTTGGTGTAACCAAGCCTATATCCGCATCTATTAAACTAGCCGCTAATGGGCTTTGGTCGGTGGCAACAATTAGACCTTTATCTTTTAGCGCCTCTTTAAAATAGAGTATTAAGTAATTGCGTCTACCAGCACAGGTAAAAAGAATATTTTGTTTTGCCATATTAAATTATAGGTTGTTAAGAAGCACAGTAATTATCTGTCTAATTCTGTTAACGTTAGATCTTAAACTCATTAATAATCATTCGTTTTTTTCCAGATTTAAAAGGCTCTATTCGGTCTACATAGTCTATTGCAATCTGAGCGTCGTTTCCTAAATAAGACTTGTATAAGGTTATAAGTTCCTGATCTCTTTTAAATTCTGAAGGACATGCTAATTTTATAAGATACTTAAATTGTGTTTTTTGAATGATTTGAAATTCACTGATTTCGGGGTAGTTTAATAAACTTCCATAGATTAAAAAAGCACTTACAATTATGCCTTCTGTATTATAGAGTACGTCCTTAAGTCTACCTATTACTGCTTTTAATTTTGGAACTGCATCGTCCTCAAAATTGCAAAACTGCCCTAAGTCTCCAGTGTCATAACGTATCATTGGGGTGGCCAGATTATAGTAATCGGTAACAACAATACGCCCAACATCCCCAGGCTTTGCTGGTTGATCATTATGAATGTCTAATAATTCGATATAAAAACTGGCCCAGTTAATCGTAAAAGCTGTTTCATGTGGTGCTTGTTGCGCTAAAATGCCATTTTCTTCATTAGAATATCTTGAGACCACTGGATTTTTAAAATAGTACTCCATTTTTTTTCGCACATCATCGTATAGACTTTCTGAAGTCGCGATAATGGATTGCATATTACAGTCTATTGGTTTAGACGCAATCTTGTCTAAATACTGACATATTTTTTCGAATCCAGAGGCATAGCCAATAAACCCTTTTGGATCTTTTGACATTTTAAGTTTATGAATTAACTGTGCCACATCAGGGTCTTCTAAATGTTCAACATCCACGGGTATGATCTTTAGCATTTTCTGTTGCAATAGACTTTTTTGGTATTTTTTCAGCCACAGTCGTACAAAGTACAAGGTATCACCAATGGTATAGCCCGCGGCATTTGCAAAGTATAACACATCGGCTTTGTTTCGTATTGTTTTTCTTTGGGTTTGGTAGATTGTAAAAGGGATTCCTGTAGAGCCACTACTGCTCACTTTTGTCAAACTTTTAGAAGAATGAGGAATATTTATAGCTTCAAAATTCTCTTTAATTATTGTTTTATTAACTACCGGAAAATCGTCTAAGGCCGTATAAGACGTATAGGCCCTATAAAATTCAGATTGTTGAGTCACTGTGTCTAGAAGCTGTTTTAGAGCCGATTTCTTTCTGTTTTTTAAGTTTTCAAAAGAGGACAATGCTAAACCATCTGATATCTCTAACAGATCTTTCTTTAAGGGACTGCCTTTGAGGCCATCGAGCAGCCAAAAGCCAAACGCACGTATGTTTTGAATTTTAGTCATGTTTAGTTCCTGTGAAATCGGGCATATTAATAGTCTCACCGCTATTAATACCTTGCGGAATTACAACGCGTTTTAAAGTTAAGAGCATTATTTTAAGATCTAAAAAAAATGACATGTGTTCTACATACCAAACATCAAATTCAAATTTCTGTTCCCAAGAGAGTGTATTTCTACCTTTAACCTGCGCCCAACCTGTAATTCCTGGTCTGACGTTGTGACGTTTTCGTTGTGTTGCATTGTACAATGGCAGGTATTTTGGCAGTAAAGGTCGTGGCCCCACGATACTCATATCACCTATGACCACATTAATAAGTTGGGGGATTTCATCTAGTGAATATTTTCTAAGCCATAGGCCAATTGGAGTCACTCGCTTTTCATAAGGTAGTAAATGGCCCTCTGGACCCTTACGATCGGTCATCGTTTTAAACTTAATGATTTTAAAAATTATTCCATTTTTTCCAGGGCGGTCTTGGAAAAAAAATGGTTTTCCTTGATTGGTAATCATTAAGATAAGCCAGACACCAGCTACTATGGGTAAAAGTACAACTAACGCTAAAATTCCTAAGATAAGATCTAGGAGTCGTTTAAAAACTTGAGTGTACATTAAGATTTGGTTTTTAAATTTTTTAAGCAAGCTCAAATTAGCACCTAGTGCCGCATGATTTATAGACGACATCATTTAGTGTTTTGTTCAGCTGTTTCCCTACGCTATTTATCAAATATAGCAATAATTACAAATCATGAGTTTTTACGCTCTTAAAAACGTTAAATTTTGATATTTTATCGATAATAAGTGTAGCAAAATAAGAATTACGCAAAACAAACTGTAATACCTCACCGTTTAATGGAATAAAAAAAAGTGCCCACTGTAGCCAACAGCGCGTCAAAAGAAGTTTATATTGCAAGGTTTGACGTGTTTCACTCTATTTCAATCAATTCTTATAACAGTGCATTGATCCATTAAAGATTTAAGTCTTTGCTTCGAGTTCTTTTAGTAATTCTTGAAAGAGGGGATGCTGAGCAAAGCCGCCATAAGCTATTTCAGACATGCTAAGTGACGGATATTGATTTCCCTCTAAAACAATTGGACCGGTCCGTGTAATTGCAATGTCCCATCCCACTAGTCGATTGGGGAAATACGGCGCTACCTGTTTCACCAATTGACACGCTTTATCAAAATAAGGGACTTTAAATCCTTCTAAAACAAAACCAGTGTCTGGGTGTTTATAAAAAACAGCACCCCCATTTGTAACCCATTGTTGTCCTGTTTTCTCAAGACAACCCGTTTGGCTATTAATTCCTATACAAAAACCACCTCTTGATATATTATCTATGATACTATTCCCAACACCAAAACGCATCGCGCTAGAAAGTATATGAATCTTATTTTTATTGTCAATATAATGTAAAATGCGAAGCGTATTTATCGCATGGGGGTGTATTTGATTGATTTCTGGGTGCTGTTCAATATAGCACTCATGGATATAAGACGTTGTGAGCAAAAGGCGCGCATGCAAGTTACATTGATTGTGCAGGTTATCTGGGGTTAAAAGCAAGCAGCCTTCCCCTCCCAAGCCATCCAAAGGTTTTAAAAAAAGATGTTTTTTAGGTGTTTCGTTTAGTACAGTCTTAAAAAAGAGTATTAAATCGTTTTCCGCAGCGATAAATTGATTCTTGCCATCAACGACAAACCTATTCTTTAAATTATAGCTCATCATCTGTGTTGTAGGAATATTTGCACTCCTACATAGCAATGAAAAGCTGAGCTTATTGTTTAATAGCTCTGAAATTTCACGACTTACTATTTTTTTTGACTCTATGATACGTCTGTGCTCTTTAAGGCTTAAAAAATCATCATAGTGCTTTGTATCTTTGCGGTATAAAAATTTCCTAAAATAATCAATGGGCAGTGCTCTTTTTTTTATTCCGAAACCTATTAATTCTTTAACCATTACAGGCCAGGGTTTTTTGTCGGGATCTTTAAAAAATACCTTGATGGGAGTTAATCTTTTTATCATGGTGTTTTTATGATGGTTTTTTAATTATTGATTGTTGCGCTTGTGTCTTAGCGTGAAAAACCTCATTGTTTTCCAAAAATCTTTGATTACCTAAAGTCTAAAACATTTTAATGAAAGGCAGGTTTTCACTGGCTTAACCTAACGTGCCCTGTAATCACTGCTAAAATTTAAAAAGCCCCTCTAATTCTTATAAATTAAAAATAGGAAAATTTATTTATTAAAAATAATTTCCGTTTGGAATCTAAAAACATTAAATAAAACCACTGAATTTATACGGCCATCCCCTTAAAACGAAACTTTAAACTGCGCAATTACCTGATTCTGTGCTCGTCCGTTCTAAGTTTCTCATTTTAGTTGTAATGATGACAAGATATGCTTTCTTTTATAATGGTTTATCGTCTTAAATACGGCTCAAACGCTGCCACAAAAAACCTCCTACACATACGATGCAGAAGGTTTTAAACGCTGTTAGATATGTATTAAATTATATCGTAAACGTACGTTTCTTTTTGTGTTCACTTTCGTCGTAACGCAGTACACACTCGTTATAGATTTTTATGGCTTCCTCTGCATTTCCCCAGCCTCCGGTATCTACTTTCTTCTTTTCTAAATCTTTATAGACTTGAAAAAAGTGTTCGATTTCTTTTAATCGATGTGGGTTGAGATCGCTGATGTCTTTATTATTACTCCAGATTGGATCTGAAACGGGCACACAAATAATTTTTTCATCTGGTCCCTTTTCATCGGTCATATGAAAAACGCCGATGGGTCTTACCTCCATTACGACCATTGGATAGGTGGGTTGGTGTCCTAAAACCAAAACATCGAGTGGATCGCTGTCTAAGGCTAAAGTTTCAGGAATAAAACCATAATCGCCAGGATACATCATGGACGAAAACAGCATTCGATCGAAGCGTATTTTATGAAGTGTAAAATCGTATTCGTATTTATTTCGGCTTCCTTTTGGTATTTCTATTAATACATCGAAGGTTAAATCTTCTTTTGTTGACATGTTTATTGTGTTTAATATGATTATGAAAAAATAAGTGAAGGATAATCGCTATACTTCAATGACTTACTAATAGGTAAATATAGCACAATACAAAAGTTTGAACAAGGTAAAATGGCATATATTATTCTTAAAAGTAAAACCCGAAACTACCGGTTATACCGAAGCGCCTTGCATCTGGATTATCGAGATAATTTCCTCTAAAGTTGAAATCGAGTCGCAGGACTTTAAAAATATTGGCCACACCAAAACTGTATTCATAATACACACGGCTATCGGGTGCTATCAGCGGAAATTCAACGGGGTTCCCTGTGGTGCTTAAGGCTATATTTTCGTCAGACAGCTCTCCCCAAACCCCTCTTAAACTCATAATCGCTCTCAAATTGTATTTTTTTAGGAAGGGGATTCTAGAAAACACACGTCCATTAAAATTGTGCTCTATGTGCATAGATGTATAGGTGTCCGTAACAAACTCGTAGAAATCGAGCTGAGAAAAAGTGTTATAAATAGAAAAATAGGTTTGATTCCCAGGCACCACATTTAAGAGTGCCAGTGGCACTTCACCAAAGGTCTTGCCCGCTTCTACCGATGTGGTTAAGCGACCAAACCCTCCAATTTGCCAAGGTTGAATGTACGAAAACTGAACTTTAGTATAATCGAAATCGCTATCAAACCAACGGCGATCTGCATGACTGACTTGCGCAAACAATTGGGCAAAATTATCATTTTTATTTTTTCGCTCAACACCAAAACCAGTCATTTGACGTTTGGGATAATACCCAAGAGAAAAACGTGTTTCAAACTGCTGTACTTCCGAAGCAATGGCTGTTAAAGATTCAGGATCGTTGTAATCTAAACTAAAGGTTGGGGATGCTGAACTCAAGGTGCGAAAACTGCCATCGACACGAAACTCGACATTTCGAAATGGTTCAATAGACATACCCAAATTCGTTAAATTAATATTAGAAAGCTTGTCGTTTGCCCCTGCGGTAAAGACAGCACTTGATGCTAAGCTTCTACCCAAAACATCGGTAGAACTGGTTAAGCTCGCTCCTATTTGTTCTATATCGCGTCTGTGCCCTCCAAAAACGGTCCAGCGACTGCGTTTATCTAAAAGCCATTTTCCTGAAATACCGTATTTAAATTTATCATCTTTAAAACCGTAGGCTAAGAAGCCTTCAAGACGCCATAAATCGTTGGGACCAAAATAGGTTCGACCTCCGCCGCGTAAACGGACTCCCTCAACCTCGTTATACCCAAAACTTGAAAATATAGGG
>CAYMDB010000135.1:0-7647 GCA_964388865.1 uncultured Flavobacteriaceae bacterium | reverse complement strand
ACCTCAACTTACAAAGTTAAAAGCCTGGTACAAAAAGTTAGTTGGTGCGAAACCAATTGAAAAAGAAGGTGAAATTATTTTAGATCACAATTATGACGGTATTAAAGAATTAGACAATAATTTACCACCGTGGTGGGTCTATGGATTTTATGCGACTATCGTTTTTGCCGTAGTCTATATGTTGCGTTATCACGTTTTTAATGCTGTAGATCAGATTGAAGAATATGAAATTGAGTACGCAGAAGCCAATAGAGCCATTGAAGAATATAAAAAAACAGCTAAAAATTTAGTCGATATCAATACGGTTGAAGTTTTAGCTGATGCTTCAGATTTAAAAGCTGGTCAGAATATTTTTGAAAATAATTGTGTAGCATGCCACATGGTCGATGGAGGAGGTGGTATTGGACCAAATCTTACCGATAACCACTGGATTTTAGGTGGAGGCATTAAAAATGTCTTCAAAACAATTTCTGAAGGTGGACGAGCCGGAAAAGGTATGATCGCATGGAAGTCGAGTTTAAAACCTTTAGAAATGGCTCAGGTGGCCAGCTATGTTTTACAGTTTGAAGGCACCACACCTGCCAATCCAAAAGAAGCAGAAGGCGACATTTGGGTCGATGAAAATGCAGACAAAAACGGTACTGATTCTAAAAGTGACGTTGATGTTGAAACCGAAAGCCCAATGGTTACAGAAGAAGTAAGTTCTTCAAATTAATACTAAATTAGGTTCAAATAATGGAAACCCCAGACAGTGAAGTTTTTAGAGATTCAATAGGTACCATCAACGAAGAAGGTAAGCGCAATTGGATTTTTCCCAAGAAACCTTCAGGATATTTTTATGAAAAGCGTAAAATTGTCAGCTATATTTTATTAGCCTTCCTATTTGCCGCCCCTTTTGTAAAAATTAATGGCAATCAGTTTCTGCTATTTAATGTCTTAGAACGACGTTTCAATATTTTTAGTTTTCCATTTTGGCCGCAAGATTTTTACCTTTTTGTAATATCCATGATCATTGGGATTGTTTTTATTACGCTTTTTACAGTTGGTTTTGGACGTATTTTCTGCGGATGGATTTGTCCGCAAACCATTTTTATGGAAATGGTATTCAGACGTATAGAGTTTTGGATTGATGGAGACCGAAATAAGCAAATGCGTTTACAACGTCAGAAATGGGATGCTGAAAAAATCAGAAAACGCCTACTTAAATGGTTTATATTTTTGGTGGTTTCATTTCTTATTGCCAATGTGTTTTTAGCCTATTTAATTGGTGGAGATCAATTGCTTCGATACATCGTTGAAGGTCCTTTTGAACACACAGCAACCCTAATTCCACTTCTTATTTTTACAGGTGTCTTCTACTTTATTTTTGCATGGTTTAGAGAGCAAGTATGCATCATTGCTTGTCCTTACGGTCGTCTACAAGGAGTTCTTTTAGATAACAAATCGGTAGTAGTTGCCTATGATCATAAGCGTGGTGAAGCTGAAAATGGTAGAAAAAAATTCAGAAAAAATGAAGATCGCAAAGCATTAGGTCACGGAGATTGTATTGATTGTTTTCAGTGTGTGCATGTTTGTCCTACTGGTATTGACATAAGAAACGGCACACAATTAGAATGCGTCAATTGCACAGCTTGTATTGATGAGTGCGACGATATCATGGAAAAAATAAACTTGCCTAAAGGTTTAATTAGATATGCAAGTGAGGATAATATTGAAAAGAAAGAGCCTTTTAAGCTTACCGCCAGAATGAAAGGCTACATTGCCGTTCTCATTATTTTGATCGGTATTCTAGCGGGGATGTTAGCACTAAGAAATGATGTTGAAGCCAGAGTCTTAAGATTGCCTGGGCAACTCTATGAACATAAAGACAACAATATTATTAGTAATGTTTACACCTATAAGTTAGTAAACAAAACAAGTGAAACTATTAAAAATATTAACTTCAAACTCAGAGGAAAAGAAGGAACCATTAATATCGTATCTAATGCAGAGGTGTTTGTAGTGCCCGCTCAAGGCTTAGCCGAAGGCACCTTATTTATTGAATTAAATCAAGGCGATCTATCTGGTGACAAAAATAATGTTATGATTGAAGTGTATAGCGGCGATCGCCTAATAGAAACCACAACGGTGACTTTTTTAGGACCGCGCAGTTATAATTAATTTGAGCTGAACAATTAATATTTTTAAATTGAAAATAAGAAATTACATTTTGTTATGAAAATAAACTGGGGAACCGCTATCGTTATTGCCTTTATAAGCTTTATTACGTTTATAATGTACTTTGTAATTAGCATGAGTACTGACAAAAAATATGACCATGATCTGGTTGTGGAAGATTACTATCAGCAAGAATTAAAATTTCAAACGGATATAAACAAGGAAGAAAATGCCAAAACATTAGCGACTAATATTAAGTTCCAAAAAACTAACGAAGGTATACTTATAAGTTTTCCTGAAGATTTAGACAGCAATAGCATTAAAGGTAAAGTGTTCCTATATAGACCATCTAACAAGAAATTAGATTTTGAAATTCCTATTTCATTATCTAATCACAATTTGCTCATACCTGACAATCATTTGTTAGATGGTCGCTGGAACATTAAAGTAGATTGGACCTTTAATGATGAGGCGTATTTGTACAAAACTGAAATGGTCTATTAAATGTTAATCTCAGCACTTATATTAGGTTTATTAGGGAGTTTGCACTGCGTTGGCATGTGTGGTCCCATTGCCTTTATGTTGCCTGTAGACCGCTCTAACTCGTTTAAGAAAGTAAGTCAGATAGGCATTTATCATTTTGGTAGATTACTTGCTTATAGCCTTATAGGCTTGGTTTTTGGTCTACTTGGTAAAAGTCTTTACATCTTTAGTATTCAGCAACAACTTTCCATAATTATCGGTGTTTTAATGATTTTCATTGTTTTTTTACCGCATCAAACAATTGGTAAATACAATCTATCCAAACCGCTATATAAGGTTATCTCAAAGGTAAAATCGTCATTAGGTAAAGCTTTAAAAAAGAAAACAGCTGATACCTTTTTAACCATTGGATTTCTCAATGGGTTTTTACCCTGTGGATTGGTTTATATGGCTGTTTTTGGTGCTATTGCCACAGGTAGCTTATTAGAAGGTAGTCTTTATATGATTTTATTTGGACTTGGAACAATTCCACTGATGACCTCAGCCATTTACCTTGGAAAATTTTTAAATAGTGCTGTAAAGCAACGCATACAAAAAGCCATACCGGTTTTTGTAGTTATTATTGGTATTCTATTTATTTTACGTGGTTTAGGCCTCGGTATCCCTTTCATCTCGCCTGCCCCGATGGTAGAAATGGCTTCGAGCGCTGTAGAGTGTCATTAGCTGTTGAATAAATGCTTTTGCTAAGTTGTAGAACTTACATGAGATTTAGCCACTTCTTGACTCAAAAATAAGACACCATTCTCTGATAAAACTCCAAGATCTATAAATTACAAAACGCCAAAGTTTTAATAACTTGGCGTTTTGCGTTTTACTAATAAAAAAATTGAAAAATATGAAAAAACTATATTTTAAAGGTCATGACTGGCAAGGTGGAATGGTTTGCTAAATCTTCAGAAATACTACCTTCAAAAAAATGAGCTAAACCTTTTCTGCCGTGTGTGGCCACCGCAATAATATCGGCACCAATAACATTAGCAAAGTTTAAAATTCCTTTTTCTACGGAGTAGTCTGAAACAATATTTACATTCTTGAGACTCGTTAAATCGCCTTCAGCTCTTTTTAGAAAATTAGAAATACACTTATCTATTTCCATAGAACTTTTAAAATTTCCATCTGGTGAATTCACATAAACCAAATGCATTTTCGCTCCAAGTTGATCAAAAATGACTTTGGCATATATAAATGGTTTTATGGCTTCATCAGAGAAATCACTGGCAAAAACGCCATTTTCAAAGTCTAGTAAAATCGGGTTATGCTTAATAACCAAAACCGGGATATCAGCATGTCTCACAACCTTTTCAGTATTTGAGCCCACCAAAACTTCTTTCATACCGCTAGCTCCATGAGAGCCCATAACAATTAAGTCGGCATCGAGCTCTCTTGCTACATCATTGAGTTCACTAAATACTTTAAAGTGTTTTACAATTGAAGTTACTTTAACAGATTGTAAATAGGGTTTGTCTAAAAAGGCATCAAATTTTTCTTCTGCGAGTTTTAAATAAAACGTAGCCTCTTCGTTAAAGGCCTCTCCTGCTGCCGTTATAATGGCATTAGATAACTCTAACATATGGATTACAATAAGTTCAGATCCATATTTGCTGGCTAAATTTGCAGCAGTCTCTAGCGCATACTCCGAATGTTCCGAGAAATCTACAGGCACAATAATTCGTTTCATAAGTAGTTGTTTTTTATATTGTCATTGAAAATAATTTGGTGTCTGGTTTTTTACGCTGCAACAACAAATCAAAGGCCATACAAATATTTCTAATAAAAGGTCTCCCCTTTTCTGTAACATTTACCTGTTTATTTTCTAGCTTTAATAAGCCGTCTTGTTCAAACTCGCTTAGTTTAATAAGCACCTCAGGTAAAGCCTCAAATTTCATTGCAGGGTCTACCCAATCCGTTTTTAAATTACACATCAAATTAAGGATATGTTTTCTTATAATAAGGTCTTCATTATTAAGTATATGTCCTCTATACACAGGAATTATTTCTTCTTGTACCAGGTGATAATAATCTTCAATTGACTTTACATTTTGTGCAAAACCATACCAACTATCGCTAATTGCAGATACACCCAAACCAATCATAGCTTGTGTTTTAGAGGACGTGTAGCCCATAAAATTTCGGTGTAAGGTTTCGTTCTTCATCGCCTTGTAAAGCGTGTCTGTTTTAAGTGCAAAATGATCCATGCCAATTTCAACATAACCTATTTCCTCTAAGCGTCGTTTTCCTGTTTCGTATTGCTGACGTTTAGATTCGGCTGAGGGCAAATCTGAATCTTTATAACCACGCTGGCCATTTCCTTTAATCCATGGCACATGGGCATAGCTATAAAATGCAATACGATCTGGCATCAAAGCCTCAGTTTTGCCAATGGTTTCTATGACATCTGTTTCTGTTTGCAATGGCAAACCAAAAATAATGTCGTGACCCACAGAGGTAAAACCAATTTGTCGCGCTAAATCTGTTACGCGCTTCACATTTGCAAAAGGTTGTATTCTATGGATTGCTTTTTGAACTTCAATATTATAATCTTGAACACCAAAACTAACCCGTCTAAACCCTAAATCGTACAAGGTCTGCAAATGTGCTTCTGTAGTATTATTGGGGTGCCCCTCAAAACTAAATTCGTAATCGTCTGCGAGTTCTGAAACCTTTAATAATTCAGAAATTAAAAATTTTAGATTCTCAGGAGAAAAAAACGTGGGTGTGCCACCGCCTAGGTGCAATTCTTTAATTTTTGGTTTTCCTCCTAAAATGGTTCTGTATAAACTCCACTCTTTTAAAACCGCTTTAATATATGGCGTTTCAACTTCATGTCGCTTTGTAATGCGTTTATGGCAGCCACAAAAGGTGCATAAGCTTTCGCAAAAGGGTAAATGCAAATACAAACTTAGGCCCTCACTGCTGTTACTTTCTTCAAAAGATTGCTGTAAAGACTGCTTCCATTGTTTTAATGAAAATGTTTCCATGTCCCAATACGGTACGGTAGGATAGCTTGTATAGCGGGGACCCGCAACATTATACTTATTAATTAAGGATTGACACATAATTTATAATTGATTATCAAAATTAACGGTATGGCGACTTATAAAACATGACTTTTGTCATAACCAACAAATTTTACACTAAGAAAACAGCTCTAATTTGCAATAATGCAATTATCTACTTACCTTGGCTTAAATTAAAATTAAAATTATGAAACATTTAAAATTAATAGCACTTACGTTAAGTATTGTATTTGCCACCGCCTGTAAAGACAATAAAAAGGAATCTCAGGAAGCTGACGACATGCAGGTTGAAGACGTTGTGAAAGAGGATGCTACTCCTAAAAAATTATCAATTACCTTATCACCTAAGAGTGGCAGCAATGTGGATGGGACCGTTAATTTTATTGAGAAAGACGGCAAAGTAACTATGGTTGGTACTGTAACAGGTTTAGAAGAAGGCAAGCACGCTATTCATATCCATGAAAAAGCCGATTGCTCTGCTGAAGACGGAACATCTGCCGGAGGTCATTGGAATCCTACTGCTCAACCGCATGGTGCTTGGGGAGATGCAGGAGGCTATCACAAAGGTGATATTGGTAACATTAACGTTAATGCTAATGGACGTGGGGAAGTTACTTTAACTACGGACGAATGGTGTATTGGTTGTGGTGATGATACCAAAGACATTTTAGGTAAAGCCATCATAGTTCATATTGATGCAGACGATTTAACCACACAGCCAACAGGTGCTGCTGGGGCTCGTGTTGCTTGCGCAGGGATTATTGAATAATATTTAAATTAGTACACGACAAAATTTGATTTACTGAAAATCAGTTTTACTCGACCCTTAAGGGTTCCTGATTTTCCATGATTTCACCCTTTAGGGCGGGAGCAAAAATCAAGGAATTTATAAGAACTAAGTTATTGTCAGGTACCAAGAAAATTTAATTAAAATAAAAATGAAAAGCTGTCATTTTAAATGACGGCTTTTGTATTTTTAAAGCTTAGGCGAAGGTTACATCCTGTATGGCAAATTTAGAACATCTCGTAGAACAATTTCAGCAAAAAGATCAAAGTGCCTTTGAAAAATTATATCAAATGTACGGCGATAGCATGCATGGCGTTATCTACAATATCGTAAAAGACGCGGCCATAGCAGATGAACTGGTGCAAGATGTCTTTATAAAAGCCTGGAACAAAGGTGGCACCTACTCTATTAAAAAAGGCCGATTTTTTACATGGCTTATTAATATTGCAAGAAATACTGCTATAGACAAAGTGCGTTCTAAAGCTTTTAAGCAATCGAAACAAAACCTGAATGCCGATTTTTTCGTAGATATTATAATGAGCAACGAAAATTTAGATCATCAAACAGATGCCATAGGTATTAAAAAATTTGTGACCAACCTTGGTGAAAAATGTAAAGAAATTATTGAACTACTTTATTTCAAAGGATTTACTCAAAAAGAAGCCTCAGAAGAACTAAGCATGCCTATTGGCACTGTTAAAACGAGAAACCGAAACTGTATCCAAGATTTAAGAGATATGGTATTATAATATGGATATTAAAGCATACATAGCATCTGGTATTTTAGAGCTGTACGTCGCCGGACTCCTTTCTGAAGAAGAAAATCAGGAGATCTATGAGCTTATGCAAAAACATCCCGAAATTAAAAAAGAAGTTTTGGAAATTGAAGCTGCTGTGACCAAATTAACAGCTGCTGCTTCACCAAAGCATTTAAATTTCGCATCGATTAAAGAAAAACTGGAAACTAATCAGCCTAAAGTGATTGACCTGAAACCAAAACAGAATAATTGGATCACTTATACAGGTTGGGCCGCATCGCTTCTTTTAGCTGCTGCATTATTTTGGACGCTGAACAACAACTCTAAATTAGAACAAGACCTACAAACCGTTGAAATCGAAAAACAGTATTTAGAAATACAGATT
>CAYMDB010000134.1:0-7650 GCA_964388865.1 uncultured Flavobacteriaceae bacterium | reverse complement strand
AAATGTCTAAGTCAATTTCACGAGATTCGTAGCCTTCAATGCGTTTTGGAGCTCTTCCTAATTCGACTTCAATTGCCTGAAGTTGCTTCAATACCGCTTTTGGTTTGAGCTCCGTTTCAATCCTAATACAGGCGTTGTAAAAATCTTCAGCTTCAAAACCAAATGCCGGAGTTCTATAAACTTTAGAGATGCTTTTAATACTACCAATGTTTTCAAAAACAAGTTGAATAGCAGACTGCAAATACTGCATTCTGTCACCTTTATTGCTGCCTAAAGCGATGTAAACGGTTTTGATTAATGTCATAGATTAAGCAAAATAACTAAAACAAATTTTATTACTTTATCTTTACAGAAACTATTTATCAACCATTTTTAATGCTATTAAAAGACAAGCTCTTAGCACAGCGTATTTATCTCTTTTTAGGTGCGCTTTTTATCACCTCCTTAGTTGTTTCTAATCTCATATTTCAAAAGTTTTTCTATTGGTATCCATTCGATTTAGAAATATCAGGATTAAAATTATTTGAAATTTCCGTGGGTGTTTTACCCTATCCGATTACCTTTCTCATCACCGATTTAATTAGTGAAATCTATGGTAAAAAACGTGCTAATGAAATAGTTATCGCGGGTATTTTTGCTTCAATTTTCTCTTTATTAATCATTGCGATATCAAGCGCAGTGCCCGCGACCTCGTGGTCTTATTTAAATGATGATTTGTTTTCGAAAGTGTTTGGCAATTCTTCCATTGCGGTTTTTGCAAGCATGATTACCTATTTGTTTGCCCAATTTGTGGATATACAAATTTATCATTTTTGGAAGCGCTTAACCAAAGGCAAATATCTGTGGCTAAGAAATAATTTTTCAACCTGGTTTTCGCAATTTGTAGATACCTTTACTATTCTTATTTTGCTTTGTTCTTTTAAAATAATTCCTTGGGAAAATTTTAAAGGCTTACTCATAAGCGGTTTCCTATTTAAAGTTTTTATCGCAGCTTTAGATACCCCATTTTTGTATTTAGGAGTTTATCTTTTTAGAAAACGATTCAAACTGAAAATTAATGAAGAAATCGACCTTGCGTAATTAATATCAATTCATTAAAGTCTTCATAAATTTTAGCAGTATTACATCTATTCTAATGACTTTTACGTATTATCTTTAAGGTTTATTCTCACTTATCAAATTATTATGAAAAAATTTTTCAAAATTATTGGAATTATCTTACTCATCTTTATAGCTATCCTTGTAGCCATTCCATTTGTATTAGAATCTAAAATAGATAGTATCGTTCAGAACTATGCCGATGAAAATTTAAATGCCGAATTAAGTTTTGATGATATTAGTCTGAGTCTTATCAGTAGTTTCCCAAAGGCTGAAGTCAGTATTAAAAATTTAAAAATAAACAACCTAGCTCCTTTTAAAGACGAAACGCTAGCCACAGCTAAATCCGTATCCTTTGAAATGGGTATTGGCGAATTATTTAAAGGATCAAAAGAACCCCTAATTATAAATGAAATTATAGCTAATGAACTGCTGTTGGTTTTAAAAACTAATGCAACCGGGGCAGTAAATTACGATATCGTAAAAGAAAGTGAACCTACAAATGATAACCCAAATTCTGATTCTAGTGGATTTAGTTTCGATATTAAAAATTACCAAATTAATAATAGTGCCTTGACGTATATTGACGAGGAGGACGCTATAAATTTTTTCCTCACTGAAATAAACCATAGCGGTAAAGGTATATTTTCTGGGACAACCTCTCAATTGGACACCAATACTGAGGCCAACATAAGTCTTACTATGGACAGCATTACCTATCTCAATAATAATAGTGTAAAACTCGATGCCTTAATCGATCTCGATTTAGATCAGCAGAAATATACCTTTAAAGAGAACAAAGGCTATATCAATGCTTTGCCCTTAGCGTTTAGTGGGTATGTGCAACTTGTAGACGAAGGCCAACAACTCGATCTAAGCTTTACCAATCCTGAATCATCTTTCAAGCATTTCCTTGCTGTCATACCAAAAGAATACGCCAAAAATATTGAAAACGTGAATACTACAGGAAACTTCACCGTAAATGGCATCATTAAAGGTTTGGTTTCAGACACGACAATTCCGACCTTAGATATTAACATGCGTTCTAATAATGCAGCTTTTAAATATCCTGACCTTCCAAAAGGAGTTGATCAAATTCATATTGATGTTTCTATAATAAATAAAACAGGTTTCACTGACGACACCTATATTGATATTAATCACTTCAATTTTAAAATAGATGAAGACGTATTTACGTCTGAAGCACACCTGAAAAACATAACAGGTAACATGATGGTGAATGCGGATTTAGATGGTGTTTTAAATTTGGCAAATCTTTCTAAAGCTTATCCCATAGAACTAAAGAATGAATTGAGTGGAATTTTAAGAGGAAAAATCAACACCTCCTTTGATATGGAAGCCATAGACACCGACGCCTATCAACGCATAAAAAATAACGGAAATATTTCTATTTCTAATGTGGTATTTTCCTCTGATGCACTTGCTAATCCGCTTCAGATTAATAAAGCGGGCTTAACATTTAAGCCAGGCACCGTAAGTCTCAATAGTTTTGAAGCCTTAACAGGAAAAAGTGATTTCACAGCTACCGGCACTATTACCAACCTATTAGGGTTTTTGCTAAGTGATAAAAAACTCCTAGGTAATTTTAATCTCATATCCAACACCTTTGCGGTTTCAGACTTTATGGTTGAAGACGAAGCCAATACCTCAACGTCTATTAAAAGTGAAAGTGCGGTTAAAGAGACACCATTAAAAATTCCAGATTTTTTAGATTGTACCATAATTGCAGTAGCTAATACAGTGTTATACGACAATTTAACGCTTAAAAACGTGAAGGGTCAGCTTGTTATTAAAGACCAAACTGCGCAACTCAAAAATATGACTACCGACATTTTTAATGGTCAACTCGGTCTTACTGGAAGTGTTTCAACAAAAGAAGCCCAACCTAAGTTTGATATGCAACTAGGCATGCAACAGTTTGATATTTCGCAATCGTTTCAAGGATTAGAAATGTTAAAAAGTATTGCTCCAATTGCTAAAATTCTAGAAGGAAAATTAAATTCTACAATAGATATCAGTGGCTTGTTAAACGAAGCCTTATCACCAGATTTAGCAAGCATTACGGGCAACGTATTAGCTGAAGTGTTCACCAAAAAAGTTAATGCTAGTGAAAGTCCGCTACTATCAAGTTTAGATAGTAAACTCAGTTTTATAGATTTTGAAGCTTTAGATTTAAAAGATTTTAAAACCAAATTGAGTTTTGATAATGGACAAGTGCTGGTACAACCGTTCACCATCAACTATAAAGACATTCCTATTGAAGTTTCAGGAGGCCATAGTTTTTCGAACACCATGAACTATAATGTTGTTTTGCAAGTTCCCCCAAAATACTTAGGAGCAGAGGTCAACCGATTAATCGGAAAAATTAATGATCCTGAGGTAAACAAAATTTCAATACCTGTTACTGCGAATGTTGCCGGTTCCTTATCAAGTCCTAATATAACAACAGACCTCACTAGTGGCGTAACCAATTTAACGCAGCAATTGATTGAGATTGAGAAACAAAAACTCATAGGAAAAGGTAAAGACAAGATTGATGAGGTCATAGGCGATATTCTAGGTGGAACGTCCAATAACACCAGAACTGATTCTACAACAACGACAAAGGACAGCGTTAGGGCAAATACCACTAAACAGATAAAAGAAGGGGTAAAAGGAGTCCTTGGCGGCATCTTGGGAGGAAAGAAAAAACCTAAAGATTCTACTAAAAATAAGCTTTAAGACCTTCTCAACTCTTAAATTTAGTTAATTTTAGTTAATAATCACTCAAATATTTGTTTTTCTGAATAATTACGTTATTATGTAGGTTAACGAATTATAAAAAGAATATATGAGGCAATTAAAAATCACCAAGCAAGTTACCAATAGAGAAGACAAATCCTTAGATAAGTATCTTCAAGATATTAGTAAAATTCCTTTAATTACTGCAGACGAGGAAGTAGAATTGGCTCAATTAATACGAAAGGGTGATCAGGTCGCATTAGATAAATTAACCACATCAAATTTAAGATTTGTTGTTTCTGTTGCTAAGCAATATCAAAATCAAGGTTTAAAACTTCCAGATTTAATTAATGAAGGTAACGCTGGTTTGGTAAAAGCAGCAAAACGTTTTGATGAAACAAGAGGTTTTAAGTTTATATCTTACGCCGTCTGGTGGATTAGACAAGCTATTTTACAAGCCTTAGCAGAACAATCTCGTATTGTGCGCTTGCCTTTGAATAAGATTGGCACTATCAATAAAATTAATAAAGCTTTTTCGCATTTAGAGCAAATTAACCAAAGACCGCCGAATGCTGAAGAAATTGCTCGCGAGTTAGACATCAGCGTCCGTGAAGTAAAACAGTCTATGAAAAATTCTGGACGCCACCTATCTATGGATGCACCATTAAAAGACGGTGAAACTTTCAGTTTATATGATGTAGTAAGCGCAACAGAATCGCCAAGACCCGATAAAAATTTAATGAAAGAATCCTTAAACGTCGAAGTTGAACGGGCTCTAGAAACACTAACACAGAAAGAAAGCGATGTGATTCGTTTGAATTTTGGAATCGGAGATCAGCCTCCTATGACACTTGAAGAAATAGGTGGTATTTACGATTTAACAAGAGAGCGTGTAAGACAAATTAGAGAAAAAGGTATTCGCAGATTACGCCACGCTAGCAAGAGTAAAATTTTAAAAACCTACCTAGGTTAAAAAAAGAGCTTAAAACACGAAATAAATTTTTTATTTTCGGATAGTTGGCCTATATTTGCCGACCGTTAGCAAGAAATAGTTAATAAAAATATATCGATACATGATTAAAATCGAAATTAAAGAAGGAGAAAATATAGAACGTGCTCTTAAACGTTATAAGCGTAAACACAGAAATGTGCAAATTATGCAAAATCTAAGAGAATCGCGTTATTTCACGAAGCCTTCTGTAAAGAGAAGAAGAGAGATTCAGAAAGCTGAATACATTCAAGGTTTAAGAGATCAAGAAAACGTATAGACTTTTTTAAATAAAGTATAAAAAAGAGCAACAGTTTTTGTTGCTCTTTTTTTATTTCAATTTATTTACTTGTTGATAAAATTTTCATTTTCTGCGGTGATCCTAATCGGACAATCCTGATAAAAATGCTCAAAGGTCTTGTCGGTAGTATAATTGTCAGTTAAGACTTTATATACCATAAGCACTACAGATATTTGACCTATAACTGTGAGATAAAACACCCAGTTAAAAGGGAAGTCCATGGCACACATTACAGTAATAGTTACCAATAAAAGTGTTGTGATAATGATGTAAGGAAATGGTGAATTTTTCATAGCTTTTATTTTTTAAGGAAAAATAACTAAAAGTTATCCAACCAAAAAGTATTTAACTCACTTCTAACATTTTACTAAGCATACACTTTGCGTACTTACAAAGAAAGTTCGACTACTAAACCTTCATTTGCTCTTACATTAAATACAGTGTCGTCTTCAAAAATGAGATATTGTCCTTTTATGCCAACTAGTTTTCCTGAGTACTGTATGGTTTTAGTTAAGTTTAGACTTTTTGGGATTTTGGGATAGTGCTCAACCGGAAAATGAATATGCGTCTCTGCATTGTGCTCTATAAAATAAGGTTGCGCCTCTTCTGGAATAAAGCGTTTTAAATTCTGCCTCCACTCTAGTAAGTTTTCATCCTTTATATCATTCTTTAGCATGTTACGCCAATTGGTTTTATCTGCCACATGATCTTTTAAAGCCACCTCAGTGATTCCGGCTAAGTATCGGTTGGGCACTTCAACAATTTCTAATGCTTCGTGCGCTCCCTGGTCTATCCATCGCGTAGGCACCTGACTTTTACGCGTTACACCAACTTTTACATTACTCGAATTAGCTAAGTATACAATATGCGGTTGCAGCTGCACCTTCTTTTCGTATGCTAAGTCCCGATCTTCTTTTTCTAGGTGTGCTGTGCTGAGTTCTGGCCGCATAATCCAATCTCCAGCAATGGGCTTATCGAAAAAACACGATTTACAAAATCCCTGTCTGTAAATTGGTCGGTCTAGTCCGCAACTTAAACATTGGTGTCCAACACGTTTAATTTCAAGGGGTTTATTCAACAATTGATTGAGGTGAATAAAATCATTTTCAAAAACTAAATAGTATTGAATTGGTTCTAAAAACTCTGTTCGCATTTTAGTGAGGACTCCTGTGTAAAGCATGAAAGAAAATTAGTATTTTTAGCATTGTAAAGATAACTAATCCATGCCAATTCCTATTGTAAATTCTATTGCTTCATGGTTTTTAAAAAAACGAATTCATCAAATTGAATTGTTTATTAAATACCCTAATGAAGTGCAAAATGAATTGCTTTTCAGCTTATTAAAACAAGCCAAAGACACTGAAATTGGCAAACAGCACGATTTTGCTTCTATTAAAACCTACAGTGAATTTAATGAGCGTGTTCCTTTGGTGAACTATGAAATTATACAACCATTAATAGAACGTACCCGCAGTGGTGAACAAAATATTTATTGGCCACGCCCTATTAAATGGTTTGCAAAATCTAGTGGTACCACCAATGCTAAGAGCAAATTTATTCCCGTGAGTATGGAATCTTTAGAAGATTGTCATTATGCTGCGAGTAAAGATTTATTGTGCATGTATTTGAGCAACAATGAAGATGCCCTTTTATTTACGGGTAAAAGCTTACGATTGGGGGGCAGCAAAGAACTCTACAAAGAAAACGGCACTGTATTTGGCGATTTAAGCGCCATTCTTATTGACAACATGCCTTTTTGGGCTGAGTTTAGTAGTACTCCTGGTAGCAGAGTTTCTCTAATGAGCGATTGGGAAACCAAAATGCAAGCTATCGTAGATGAAACGATAAATGAAAACGTTACAAGCTTGGCTGGTGTACCTTCGTGGATGTTGGTCTTACTCAACAATGTTTTAGAAAAAACCGGTAAGAAAAGTTTGTTTGACGTTTGGCCAAATCTAGAAGTTTATTTTCATGGCGGGGTTAGTTTTAATCCTTACATAGAACAATATCGCGCGATACTGCCCAAGAACAACTTTAAATATTACGAAATTTACAATGCCTCTGAAGGCTTCTTTGCGATACAAGACCAAAACTACTCAGGGGATTTATTGTTGATGTTAGATTATGGTATTTTTTATGAATTTATATCCATGGATCAATACGGAACGGAAGCACAAGAGGTGATTCCGCTAAGTGATGTAAAACTCAATACTAATTATGCTATTGTTATTACCACTAATGCAGGTTTGTGGCGCTATAAAGTGGGAGACACCATACGATTTGTAAGTCTAAAACCGCACAGAATTAAAGTTTCAGGCCGAACAAAACATCATATCAATGCCTTCGGTGAAGAGCTCATTATAGAAAATGCTGAAGACGCTCTTAAAAAAGTTTGTAAGATAAATTTCTCTCCCATCTTTTTTAACTATTTTGCCACTAATAATTGTGATTTCATCATTGTTTTCAATTTCATAATTATAATTGTTAATTTCTTCCTCATTAACTTTAATTTTAAAGTCTT
>CAYMDB010000133.1:0-7670 GCA_964388865.1 uncultured Flavobacteriaceae bacterium | reverse complement strand
GTTTACTGTGCGTGAGACGTCCGCTTATAATATTGTCGGATTTATTGAAGGCAACGACCCGAAACTAAAAAATGAAATCGTCATTATTGGGGCGCATTATGACCATATTGGTTTCGGTAAAAAAGTTGAAGGAGATTCCATTGCCAATGGTGCCAATGATAATGCCACTGGAACAAGTGCTGTTTTAACCATTGCAAAACATTTATCCCTATTAAAAACTAATAAGCGCAGTGTTATGGTCGCATTATTTTCTGCTGAAGAAATGGGTCTTTTAGGATCTAAACATTTAGCCAATAAATTAAAAGCTGAAAACATTAATTTATATACTGTTGTAAATATCGAAATGATTGGAGTACCATTTAAAGATAGAGATTACACTGCCTTTTTAACAGGGTATGACCATTCAAACATGGCGAGCCAGATAAATGACTATGTAGGTTATAATCTAATTGGTTCCTCAGAGGTTGCGAAAAAATATAACTTATTTAGAGCTTCTGATAATTATCCTTTTTATGATGTTTTTAAATTACCAAGTCATACCATTTCGTCTTGTGATTTGTCTAATTACGATTATTATCACCATGTCGGTGACGAAGCCAATAAGCAAGATTATGAACATATGGCTAGTTTAGTCAACAAACTAATTCCAGCAATTGAAACGATTTGTAAGACACCAACTAAAGAAATTATATTAAATGAGTAAAAACATAATAATTACAGGAACAAGCAGAGGCATTGGATTTGAACTGGTGCGTTTATTCGCAAATCAAGGTCATAAAGTCCTAGCTTTATCTAGAAATGCTAAACCTGTTAGCGATTTAAAGCATGAAAATGTCACAGCATTTGCTTTCGATTTATCTCAGCAAGAAGATTATAAAAACGTAGAAAAATTTATTCAAAAGGAATGGAAACAGGTCGATATTTTAATCCATAACGCTGGCGCCATACTAAATAAACCTTTTGCTGAAACCTCCTTTGAAGACTTTACGAAAGTCTACGAAACCAATGTTTTTGGTGTTGCCGAAATGACCAGAACAGTATTGCCTTTCTTAAAAAGTAATGGACATGTGCTTACCATTAGCTCCATGGGTGGCATTCAAGGTAGTATGAAATTTCCAGGATTAGCAGCTTACAGTTCTAGCAAAGGAGCTGTAATTACACTAACCGAATTATTAGCTGAAGAATATAAAGAAACCGGACCGAGTTTTAATGTTTTAGCTTTGGGAGCTGTACAAACTGAAATGTTAGAAGAAGCATTTCCTGGTTATAAAACTCCAACTACCGCTTTAGAGATGGCAGATTACATTCAGAATTTTGCCCTTACAGGACATAAGTATTACAATGGCAAGGTGTTGCAAGTTTCAAATTCGACGCCCTGAGTAAAAATATACGTCCTATAATTTGCTGTAGAATTTTCGTATGATGAAATAGTCGTCGCTCCCTTTTTTCGCAGAATTTTTTAGATGTCAGTTTAAAGCTAATGTTAAGATTTTGTAGGATTTTAAATAGTTTCAAAAAGCAACCAGATAACAACTATTTTTGCACTGATGCAAACCAACCTTTTAGATTTTATTCCAGTTGAGTCACATGTGATGGTTAGAGCGCTGTTAGACGTAGAACATCTATCCATTAAAGTAAAAAACGAACGTAAAACACGTCACGGGGATTACAGACAACTGTCACACGGAAAGCATCAAATTACTGTAAATGCGAATTTAAATCCCTATCGATTTTTAATCACGCTTATTCATGAAATCGCACATTTTGAGGCCTATAAAACGCATGGACGTCAAATTAAACCCCATGGAAGGGAATGGAAGCGGACCTTTCAGCATTTAATGTTACCCTTCTTACGACCAGAAATTTTTCCAACAGAATTGTTGCCATTGCTCGCAAAACATTTTAAAAATCCGAAAGCGTCTAGTGATACTGATGCCCCACTTTCCTTGGCTTTAAATAACTACAATGCGGCTAACGACAACACCTATATCTTTGATGTTCCACTAGGTAGAACCTTTAAATTATATAACGGTAGGGTTTTTAAAAGAGGCGAACAAAGAAGAAAACGCTTTGAATGCGTGGAGCTTAAAACAGGTAAACTATATTTGTTTAATCCAAACGCTGAGGTAGAACTATTAACTAATGACAATCAACGAAGATGAAAAATAAAAATTATTACGCCATATTAATGGCAGGTGGAGTAGGTTCACGATTTTGGCCAGTGAGTACACAAGATTTTCCGAAGCAGTTTCATGATATGTTAGGGACAGGTGATACTTTAATTCAAAAAACTTTCAAACGTTTAGCAAATCTTATTCCAGAGGAAAACATTTTTATTTTAACGAATGAGCGTTACAATGATCTCGTTTTTGAACAACTACCAAATGTAACCAAAAGACAAGTCGTTCTAGAACCTGCTATGAGAAATACAGCTCCTTGTATTTTATATGCGGCATTAAAAATTCAGAAAGAAAACGAGAAGGCTCTGATGATTGTAGCACCGAGTGACCACTGGATAGAGGATGAGCAAAGTTTTTCTAATAATATAAAAACAGCGTTTGATTATTGTGAATCTCACGATGCCTTAATGACTTTGGGTATTACACCAAGCTTTCCAAACACCGGTTATGGGTATATAGAATTTGATAAATCCGCAGAGTCAAACATAAAACCTGTTAATCAGTTTAGAGAGAAACCAGATTATGAAACCGCTAAGATGTTTATAAATCAGGGTAATTTCTTGTGGAACGCAGGTATTTTTATGTGGAGTGCCAAATCGGTAATTGCTGCTTTCAAAAATAATCAACCCGAATTATTTCAATTATTTGAAAGTGGTTATAGCGCATATAATACGACGTCTGAAGACGAATTCATCAAAGACAATTACGGCAAAGCCGAAAATATTTCTGTGGATTACGCGCTTATGGAAAAGAGTGAAAATGTCTATGTAATCCCTGCGACTTTCGATTGGAATGATTTAGGAACTTGGGGAAGTCTTTACGATAAATTAGATAAAGATAGTAACGACAATGCAATTGTAAACGCTAAAACGGTATTAGAGGATGCTTCTGGGAACATGATTCGATCTAAAAAAGGTAAAGTTGTGGTTATCGACGGGCTAAAAGATTATATCATTGTTGATAAAGAGGAAGTTTTACTTATCTTTCCTAAGGCTAAAGAGCAAGATATTAAAAAAGTGCTTCAAAATGTGAAAGCCAATTTTGGAGAATCTTATGGGTAGTTATGAGTAACGAAAGTAAATTTAATTTCTCTGAGGACGAGCTTAAAGACCAACAGCAAACGGATAAAGATAAGGCTGTAGAGGACAAAAAGAAAGCGGTTCATAAAGACGCAAAAGGGTTACTTGCAAGTGTAAAAACATTTTTAAGTGAGCTTTTAGACTTTAGGCATGATACTGATAGAGAAGCAACCATAAGTGCCATAAAAGGGGATATTTCTTTTAAAGGCGCAACAGCTTGGATTTTAGTATGTTCTATTTTTGTAGCCTCAATTGGTTTGAATGCCGATTCTACCGCAGTAGTTATTGGTGCCATGTTAATTTCGCCACTTATGGGCCCTATTTTAGGGGTTGGGATGTCTATTGCTATCAATGATATTTATACTTTAAGAAAATCTGTTATCAACTTAGTCACTATGATTGTGCTAAGTTTAGTAACGGCATTTTTGTTCTTTTGGCTGTTTCCGTTAAGTGAAGATAATTCAGAACTTTTAGGACGCACAAGACCCGATATTAGAGATGTTTTAATTGCTTTTTTTGGAGGTTTAGCTTTAATAATTGCACGAACAAAAAGAGGGACTATTGCTTCCGTAATATTTGGTGTAGCTATTGCTACCGCTTTAATGCCACCTTTATGTACCGCAGGTTACGGCTTGGCTCAAGGTAACTGGAGTTATTTTGGTGGTGCGATGTATTTATTTACAATCAATACTATTTTTATTGCCTTAGCCACGTTTATTGTACTTAAAGTATTGGGTTTCCCAATGTTAAAATATGCGAATTCTGCAAAACGGAAACGCATTTCGAGAATAGCAACCATAACAGCCATTGTGGCTATGATTCCTGCAAGTCTTACCTTTATAGATGTCCTTAGAGAGAGCCGATTTAAAGTGGATGCCAAAGCATTTATAAAAAATGAATTAAAATCTTTACCAAACCATGGTTATATTGAGAAAAACGCAACGCCTCATTACGAACCTCAAGGTGAATCCTATATTGAGTTAATTCCTTTAGGTAATCAAGAAATATCCGATGATACCAAAAATATTTTAGAGAGCAGACTAAATAATTATTCAGCGCTTGCAGGGGCTAAACTTCATATTAATCAGGTGAAAAATAAGGCAATCAATAATCTGGAATACATGGAAGAACTTCGAATGCGGGATTCAGTTGATTTACTAACCCAAAGTCAGAAGATTACATTTTTAGAAAATAGGGTGTCGCGTTTATTAAAATTAGAACGCAATCAAATTCCATTTGAAGACATGGTTCGCGAAGCAAAAATTAATTATGAAAATTTAAAATCGGTATCTTACTCTCAGAGAATTTCCTCAAACTTCTCAACTCTAGATACCATAACAATCTTTTCGTTTAAATGGATAGATTCCTTAACCACTTCAGGACAAAAAGTAAAAGATGAGTCTAAACTAAAACTATGGTTTAAAGAAAAATTAAAGCTTGATACTTTAGTCGTGGAGTAGAAGCCTATTCATTTTCTTCAATATACATTTGTCTCACCTTTTTAAATAACTCAGACGAGTAAACAAAGTCAGTTACAGCTTCATTATCCGTTTTAAATATGTTCTCTTTAGAGCCTTCCCAAGCCTTGTAGCCATCTTTAAGAAAAACTATTTTTTCGCCTATTTCCATAACAGAATTCATATCGTGAGAGTTAATCACTGTGGTAATATTAAACTCATCTGTAATTTCTTGAATTAAGTTATCAATCACGATAGCTGTTTTAGGATCTAAGCCAGAATTAGGTTCGTCACAAAATAAATATTTTGGATTATTGACAATTGCCCTTGCAATGGCCACACGCTTTTGCATTCCGCCCGAAGCTTCACTGGGCATTTTATGATGTGCATTCTCTAAATTGACGCGGTTTAAAACCACATCGACTCGTTCTTGCATTTCTTGCTTACTCTGTTTGGTAAACATACGCAGAGGAAACATAACATTTTCGGCAATAGTCATAGAATCAAACAGAGCACTTCCTTGAAATACCATTCCTATTTCACTTCGTAGGGCTCTTTTTTCATTAACGCTGAGGTTTTTTAAAATTCGACCCTCATAAGCGATAGTACCTTCTTCATAATCATAAATGCCTAATAAACATTTCAAAAAAACGGTCTTTCCAGAACCACTTTGTCCTATAATCAAGTTGGTTTTTCCTTTTTGAAAATCAGTAGTTATCCCTTTAAGGACGTGCGTATCACCAAACGATTTATGTAAATTATTAACCTCTATCATTAGCCTAGTAGTAAACTGGTTAGTAAAAAGTTGAGTAAAATAATCATGACGCTTGTCCACACAAAAGAGGTTGTGCTCGCTTTACCAACTTCAAGCGCTCCACCTTGCATAAAATAGCCATAGTAGGATGGCACCGTTGCCAACAAAAAGGCAAAAACCATGGTTTTTATAAAAGCATAAATGATATGAAACGGAATAAAATCAGTCTGTACTCCTTGAATAAAGTCGTCTAAAGTACCATAACCACCATAGACACTAGCGGCCATACCACCGAGAACACCAAGAAACATAGCAATTGCGATAACAAAAGGATAAAGCATAAGTGCTATAAATTTTGGAAAAACCAAATAATTAATAGCGTTAATTCCCATTACCTCTAAAGCATCAATTTGTTCGGTAACGCGCATGGTACCTATGCTCGAGGTGATAAACGACCCAACTTTACCTGCCATAATAATGGAAATAAAGGTTGGTGCAAACTCTAAAATAATAGATTGACGCGTCGCATAACCAACTAAATATTTAGGTATTAAAGGATTGGTAATGTTTAGGGAGGTTTGAATCGCTACAACACCACCAACAAAAAAGGAGATAAAGGCAACAATGCCTAACGAGCCAATAATAAGATCATCGATGTCTTTAAAGATTAAGGTTTTCATCACACACCACTTGGTAGGTTTACGAAAAATATCTTTAATCATTATAAAATAAACACCAATATTATAAAGGTACTTCATGCAAGAATTTCTTAATGTAAAAGTATAAAAAAGGATTAGTTTATTAATGTTAATTTAAATTTAAGATATTCTGAAATCCGTATTTTTGAATCAAATTTTAAAAATAATTAAAAATGAAAAATATTTTGTCTTTTTTAGTTTTGGTGTCGCTTTGTTTTTCTTGTAAAGCACAAAACTCTCAAAAAAATAGTTCGTTAGAAATGTCGACGAAAATTTTAACTGAGAGGCCAAAATTAGTAGTCACCATTGTAGTAGACCAAATGCGTTACGATTATTTGACCCGTTTTGAGTCTAAATATGGTGATGGCGGATTTAAGCGCATGATGCGAGAAGGCTTTAACTGTAAAAACAATCATTTTAATTATATACCTACGTATACAGGTCCTGGTCATGCGTCAATTTACACAGGAACAGTACCAAAATATCACGGCATTATAGGTAACAACTGGTACGACAAAAGCATTAATGATAGGGTTTATTGCGTTAGTGATGCTTCGGTAGAGCCTGTTGGTACAACCAATAAAGCCGGAAAAATGTCTCCCCACAGAATGCTTACCATGAGTTTTGCAGATGAAAATAGATTATTTACGCAAGGCCAAGGAAAAACTATCGGTATCGCAATTAAAGATCGAGGTGCTATTTTGCCAGCAGGTCATTCTGCAAATGCGGCTTACTGGTTTCACGGTGAAGATGAAGGTCGTTGGATTTCTAGTTCGTTTTACATGAATGAATTACCACAGTGGGTTATAGATTTTAATGCATCAGAAACTACGGAGTCTTATTTAAAAGTTTGGAACACACTTCTTGATATTTCTACCTACACCGAAAGTGGACCAGATGAGAATAATTTTGAGGGTGGATTTAAAGGTAAAGACAAAGCAACTTTTCCTTACGATTTAGCAGCTTTAAGTAAAGACAATCGCGGCTTTGAAATCTTAAAAGCAACTCCTTACGGAAATAGCTTAACTACCGATTTTGCAATGGCAGCCATTACTGCAGAGAAATTGGGACAAGACCTAATTACAGATATACTTACGGTTAGTTATTCAAGTACGGATTACATAGGTCATAATTTTGGTGTGAACTCTAAGGAAGTTGAAGATACCTACATACGTTTAGATAAAGATTTAGAGCGCTTTTTTACACATTTAGATAAGGTGGTAGGTGAAGGAGAATATATGGTAATGTTAACCGCAGACCATGGAGCGGTAGATGTTCCAGCGTATTTACAAAGCATGAAAATACCTGCTGGTTACCTAAACAATAAAGAGAGAAAAGAAAAATTTGAAGCATTTTTAGAGCAATCTTATGGCAGTAAGGCCATAGTTGAAGATATAAGCAACAACCAAATATTCTTAAATCATAAAGAAGTTAAGGCTTTGGGTTTAAATGTTATTGATGTTCAAAATGCTATTGCCGCAGAACAATTAACCTACGATAAT
>CAYMDB010000132.1:0-7705 GCA_964388865.1 uncultured Flavobacteriaceae bacterium | reverse complement strand
TTACGGTTTTTTATCTGAAAATGCTAAGTTTTCGAAAATATGTGAAGAACACGGTATAAAATTTATCGGCGCTTCGGAGGATATGATCAATAAAATGGGTGATAAGTCAAACGCCAAAGCTACGATGAAGGCGGCTGGAGTACCTTGCGTCCCAGGTAGCGATGGTATCATTGAGTCCTTTGAGGATTGTAATAAAGTTGCAAAAGCAACAGGATATCCTGTAATGCTTAAAGCCGCTGCAGGTGGTGGTGGAAAAGGAATGCGAGCTGTTTGGAAACCAGAAGATTTAGAAAATGCATGGGAATCAGCACGCGCAGAATCTAAAGCAGCTTTTGGTAATAATGATATGTACATGGAGAAACTAATCGAAGAACCCCGACATATCGAAATTCAAATCGTGGGCGATTCGCGCGGAAAGGCTTGTCATCTTTCAGAAAGAGATTGTTCTATACAACGACGTCATCAAAAATTAACAGAAGAGGTGCCTTCTCCATTTATGACCGATAAATTGAGAGAGCAAATGGGTAAAGCTGCCGTAAAAGCAGCAGAGTATATAAAATATGAAGGTGCTGGTACAGTAGAATTTTTAGTGGATAAACATCGCAACTTCTATTTCATGGAAATGAATACGCGAATCCAAGTAGAGCACCCTATTACCGAACAGGTTATTGATTTCGATTTAATAAGAGAGCAAATACTTGTTGCAGCGGGCGTGCCAATTTCAGGTAAAAACTACACCCCCAATTTACATTCTATAGAGTGTAGAATTAATGCTGAAGATCCTTTTCACGACTTTAGGCCGTCACCAGGAAAAATCACAACCTTGCATGCTCCCGGAGGTCATGGAGTTCGCTTAGATACTCACGTTTATGCCGGTTATAGCATTCCTCCAAATTACGATTCTATGATTGCGAAGTTAATTACAACGGCTCAAACTAGAGAAGAGGCCATCAACAAAATGAAACGCGCCTTAGATGAGTTTGTTATTGAGGGGATAAAAACTACAATTCCATTTCACAGACAATTAATGGACCATCCTGATTATTTAGCCGGTAACTACACCACTAAATTTATGGAGGACTTTAAACTCAAAGAAGAGGAGATAGATGAAGATTAAACAATTTAAACCCAAGTTAATAAGCTTGGGTTTTTTGTCTTAAGGAATCGCCGTTAGTGTTAACAATGGCAAAACTTATAATCACTTTTTTTGATTTTTACATAAATACCGTTAAATTTAGACTCTTTTTAATAATAAATTATGAAACAATACTATTTTTCAAAAATAGCGGCCCTCGCTATTTTTTTTATCACACTAACCCTGAGCGCACAAAACGCTAATGAATTATGGACTAGTGTCAACGAAACAAAAGCGAAACAATCTGAGCAAATTCCGAGAAAAGTTAGCCTTAAGACAGAGAAATTTTATCAACTAGATCTACAAGCTTTAAAAAATACCTTACTCAATGTTGGTGATAGAACTAATGTTGGAAATACAATAATCGCTTTTCCTAACTCAGATGGCAAATTAAACCGCTATAAAGTCTTTGAGGCTTCTGTAATGGCTCCCGAGCTTCAGGCTCAATTTCCTAATATGAGATCTTATGCGGGTCAAGGTATCGATAATCCCTCTGAAGTTATAAGATTTAGTATCACACAGAAAGGTTTAAATGCTATGGTTTTAGGAACTTCCCGAGGAACCCAATTCATAGATCCATTTTCAACAGAAGGTCATATTTACACCGTTTATGCAAAGGAAAATTTAGAAACAAGAAATTTCGATTTTGAATGTGAGGTCATTGACGATCCAGAACTTTTAAACAGATCCTTCGAAGAGGCAACTTTAGCTAGAAATGCAGATGATGGTATCTTAAGAAATTATCGTATTGCTATTGCATGTACTGGAGAATATGCCGCTTTTTTCGGAGGTACAGTCACAGGTGCCTTGGCCGGAATTGTCGCAACATTAACTAGAGTAAATGGTATCTACGAAAGAGAGTTATCTATCACAATGACTTTGGTTGCTAACAATACGAGTATCATTTTTACGGATGCAGCAACAGATCCTTTTGATAATAATAATGCAAGTTTACTAATTAATCAAAGTCAGACGGTGATAGACGCAAATATTAGTAATGAAAATTACGATATTGGGCATACCTTCAGCACTGGCGGTGGTGGTTTGGCAGCGTTAGGTTCGTCTTGTAATAATTTTAATAAGGCCCGAGGGATTACAGGATCATCGCAACCCGTTGGCGATTCTTACGATGTGGATTTTGTAGCGCACGAGTTAGGGCATCAATTTGGATCTTCTCACACCTTTAATGGAACTCAGGGAAATTGTGCTGGCGGAAACAGAACAGCCTCTTCGGCGTACGAACCTGGGAGCGGTACAACGATTATGGCCTATGCTGGTATTTGCGGTACAGATAATGTTCAATCGAATAGTGATGATTATTTTCATCAAAAAAGTCTACAACTTATATGGGACCACATATCTAGCTCTGCGGCTTGTCCTGTAAATACAATAGCAACAGGAAATAATCAACCAATAGCGCAAGCTGGAGCTAACTATAACATACCAAAAGGCACTCCTTACAAATTAGACGGAGTTGCTTCATCAGATCCTGATGGCTCAGCATCGCTGACCTATACCTGGGAACAATACGATCTAGGTGCAGCTGGTCTCCCTTCAGAAACGGCCTCCTCAGGACCATTAGTTAGGTCTTTTCAAGGTACAAATAATCCTATAAGATATGTTCCTAGACTTGCCGATGTCTTAAGTTCTGGTGGAACATCCACAACTTGGGAAAAATTATCGCTCGTTACTAGACCTATTAATTATAGATTAACCGTTAGAGATAATGTGGCACTTGGTGGTCAAACCGCAGTAGATCAAATGACAGCCACGGTAATCTCTGCGGCTGGTCCTTTTGTTGTCACCTCCCAAAATACAGGTGGTATTGTCTGGGAGAATGGATCTACACAAACCATAACATGGAATGTTGCCGGTACCGATGCCAATGGTATAAATGCTGCAAACGTCAATATATTATTATCAACAGATGGAGGTTTAAATTTTGATACGGTATTGGCTTCAAGTACCCCAAACGACGGCTCGCATGATATTACAGTGCCAAACGGCGTTGCAGGTACCAATTGCAGAATTCTGATTGAAGGGAATAATAATATATTTTTCAATGTTAACGCTACAGCTTTTCAAATTGGAGGAGTTGTCTGTAACGAATTCTCTTCTGGAGCCATAAGTTTAGCAATCCCTGATGGTCCAAGTCCGAATCAACCAGGTTCGGCTGTTGGAGATGTCATTAATGTTTCAGATTTTGGTGTTATTTCAGACTTAAAAATATCTTTTGACATTACTCACTCTTATGTCGGAGATTTGTTAGTTCAGTTACAGCACCCAAATGGTAGCGATTTTGTAACAGTATGGAATAGAACGTGCAATTCTACTAGATATCAAGACATAAATTTAACCTTAGAAGATGGACAATCCATTATTAACTGTGCTTCTCCAACCACGGGAACTTATGCCCCTGAGAATCCATTAAGTGCTTTTAATGGCTTAGAAATGAATGGAGATTGGACGCTTGTTATTATAGATTTTTTCAACGGAGATATTGGGACTTTAAACAATTGGTCTATGGAATTCTGTATGGCGGAAGCATTATCGGTAGCTAACAATGAACTAGATCATTTAAATATCTTTCCAAACCCAAATAACGGAGAATTTAATATTGGGTTTAATCCAAAATCGGGTGAAGATATTACTATTGAAGTATATGATATACGAGGAAGAGCTATTTATACTCAGGTTTATAGCAATGTCAGTAAATTTGAAGAAGTCATTAGACTTAATGAGGCACAATCTGGAGTGTATTTGTTAACTATTGCAGATGGATCTCAAAAAGTGACAAAGAAAATTATAGTAGATTAATAATTTAATTTTTAATTGAAAAGCTCCTAACTTTAGGGGCTTTTTTTATGCTATGAATTTATCTTATTGGGAAATAAAAACCTGGTTAACTAACATAGATTATACTATTGTTGGAAGTGGAATTGTTGGTCTTAATTGTGCTTTGCAACTAAAGAAACGATTTCCAAAATCAAATGTGCTTATCTTAGAAAAAGGCATGCTTCCGCAAGGAGCTAGTACCAAAAATGCTGGTTTTGCTTGCTTTGGAAGTCTCAGTGAAATCATAAATGATCTTAAGAGCCACTCTGAAGATGAGCTTTTAGAGCTTGTAAAAAAGCGGGTGAACGGCTTAAAATTGCTTCGTGAAACCCTAGGGGATCAATCCATAGCATACCAAAACTTAGGCGGCTATGAGTTGTTTTTAGATGCTGATGCGCAGCTTTATGATACCTGTCTTGAAAATCAGAATAAAATAAACAATCTTTTAAAACCGATTTTTAAGGAGGATGTGTTTTCATTAAAATCGAATCACTTTAATTTTAAAAACATTAAATCAAAGATTAGCTTTAATCAATTTGAAGGTCAGATTGATACCGGTAAAATGATGGAGGCTTTATTAGATAAAGTTCAGCAAGCAGGCGTTAAGATTTTAAATAATTGTACCGTTAAACACTTTGAGGACACAGCAAATGGCGTCAAGGTAGACACTGATTATTTTGAATTTTCAACAAAAAACCTACTTATTGCAACCAATGGATTTGCTTCACAGTTGATGGATCAACCCGTAAAACCAGCAAGAGCTCAAGTTTTAATTACAAAACCGATTAAAGATTTACCTATAAAAGGGACTTTCCATTTAGATGAAGGCTATTATTATTTTAGAAATATTGACCAGCGGATACTTTTAGGAGGTGGGCGACATCTCGATTTTCAAACTGAAGAAACCACGCAATTCGGCGAAACAGAAATCATACAAAATCAGCTCGAGGCATTATTAAAAACTACAATCTTACCAAAATCAGCTTTTGAAATAGAGCATCGCTGGTCGGGCATAATGGGAGTGGGGTCCCAAAAACGAGCGATTGTAAAACCCTTGAGTAATCATGTATTTTGTGGAGTGCGTTTGGGCGGTATGGGCGTGGCCATAGGAAGCTTGGTCGGCAAAGAATTGGCAGATTTAATTTGTTAATTCTATTGATATTGGTTTTCCTCTGTTATTCTGCCGATTGGTTCAAACCCATATCCTGCAAGGTTTTAGAAACCGTGTAGGTATTAAACTAATAACCAAATGAACTTAAAACAACAACTCTACAAAAAGTGCGAGGATTTTTTAAATCAGCGTTTTCAAGTTATTCAAGATACGATTGCAGACCTTCAGAATTCCTTGCAATCTGAGACAAAAAGCAGTGCTGGTGATAAGCACAAAACAGGTCGTGCCATGCTGCAATTAGAACGCGAAAAAGCGGGCAACCAATTAGCAGAAATCCAAAAATTACAGGAAGCACTTCAAAAGATAGACAGCCAATCAAAACACACCAAAGTAGCTTTGGGATCTGTTGTAAAAACCACCCAATCACATTATTTTATTGCTATCAGCGCTGGTGAACTTGTTATAGAGGATACTGCATTTTATGCTGTTTCCCCTTTAACACCAATTGCACAAGTACTGCATTCAAAACAGGTAGGAGACGAAATTATATTTAGAGAAAACAGCTTCACTAATAAAGAAATTCTGTAGAAAAACGCAAAACCCTTTTTTATTCATCTATTCTGTTCTAACTTCACTTTCAGAATTAAATAGAGAACGCTTTGCGTGTATTTCGATTAAATTTAAGAAAAGTGATTCTATTCGTTTTAAACCAGAAAATAATGAAATATAATATTGGCAATTGACGTGGAAGAACAAGATTTTGATGTTATTGTTATTGGTGGAGGCTTAGCTGGATTAACAAGTGCGATACACCTAGCAAAAGCAAATCTTAAGGTGTTATTGATTGAAAAGAATAGTTACCCGAAGCACAAGGTTTGCGGCGAATACGTGTCTAATGAAGTCTTACCTTACCTAAAATCGTTAGGTTTTAACCCGTTTGATTTTGGGGCGAAGCAAATCTCAAATTTCGAATTAACCACGCACAATAATAAAAGAATCACCGCTAATTTACCTTTAGGCGGATTTGGGATGAGTCGGTACGAGATGGATTTTCAACTCTACCAATTAGCACTTAAAAATGGGGTTAAGGTGCTTCAAGATACTACTATTGATGTTAATTTTGAAGCCGATCTTTTTCATGTTGAAACCAAATTAAATCGAAGTTTCCAATCTAAAATTGTCATCGGAGCTTTTGGTAAACGTTCTAATTTAGACGTTAAATTTCAACGAAAATTCATTACAAAAAAGTCACCTTATTTAGGAGTTAAAATTCACGTTTCTGGCGATTTTCCTGAAGATAAAGTGGCGCTTCATAATTTTAAAGGAGGCTATTGCGGAGTTTCAAAAGTTGAAAATAGTCATATCAACCTTTGTTATATCACAGATATTGAAGCTTTTAAAAAGTATAAGGATATTAATACCTTCCAAGAGGAAGTGGTCTTTAAAAATTTCAATTTAAAATCTTTGTTTCAAAATTCAACCCCACAATTTGAACAACCCCTTACTATCAGTCAGATTTCATTTGAATCTAAAAGTCCGATTGAAAACCATATGATTATGTGCGGTGATACAGCCGGAATGATTCACCCTTTGTGCGGGAACGGTATGGGAATGGCAATTAGGAGCGCACAATTAGCATCGCAACTGATTATTGAGTATCTTCATGGAAAAATTGAATCGCGCTCTGTATTAGAAAGTGACTATCGCAAGCTTTGGTATAAAACGTTTCGTTTGCGTTTAAAAGCGGGGCATACCATTGCCTATTTGTTTAGACAAACATGGTTAGCACCTGTACTTTTAAATGGACTGCGCGTATTTCCGTTTTTGTTGCCAAAAATCATAAAAATGACGCATGGTAAGCCAATGGTTGTGAAATAATTAAGGGTATTTGAATACGCTTTGGCCATTAGTTGAAGCCTAATTGAAAATGCATTTATACATGAAAAAAAATTGAGTCTATTAATAAACACCACATACCGCAGTGACAAAACCGAAATCATGGATGACTTTTCCATGAAAGGTGAATTACTACGCGATACCTTAGACAAACTGGGAAGTATCAATAAATGGCTTGGAGGCAATCGCATTACCTTAAATGGAATAGCACAATTATTGAAAGGACAATCTAAAGATAAGACCTACACGATTATCGACTTAGGTTGCGGCCACGGTGATATTTTGAGATTGGTGGCGGATTTTGGCAGGAAATCGGGTTTCAAATTCAATTTAATAGGCATCGATGCCAACCAAGATGCTATTGATTACGCCAATGAATTATCTGTAAATTATCCGGAGTTAACTTTTAAAAATGAGGATATTTTTTCAGAAGCCTTCAAAGAAATGGACTATGACATTGCTTTAACCACGCTTTTTTTGCATCATTTTAAAGACCACGACATTTTAAAGTTAGTGTTGAGTCTTTCAGAACATGCAACTTTAGGCGTTGTTGTTAACGATTTGCAACGGAGCCAAATGGCCTATGGATTATTTAAATTATTAGGCATTACCATTTCAAACCCTATGATAGTTCAAGACGGATTAACTTCTATCCTTCGTTCTTTTAAGCGCGAAGATTTAGAGCACATCTCAAAACAATTAAAACTAAAATCAAAAATCCGCTGGAA
>CAYMDB010000131.1:0-7716 GCA_964388865.1 uncultured Flavobacteriaceae bacterium | reverse complement strand
TAAGGCAACTGCTCCGGTTTGACGAATCCCCGTTTCTAATACGCAAGTTGAATATCCTAACTGAGTTGACCAACGTTCAAGTTCTTTTAATACCTGAGTCGCCAATCCTTTTCCTCGCGCTTCAGGTATGGTAAACATTCGCTTCATTTCCACACTATTGGTATTAAATTCTTTAAAAGCACCGCAGGCTACAGGTTGATTTTCGAGGTAAGCCACAACAACATGTTTTATCTTATCTATAGAATTGAACTGATTGTAAAAATCGTGCTCCTCTCCATCGGTTATTTTTAGCTCAGCATCGAGCTGTTTAATTAAAAGCCTAAATCCTCTGTCTTTTGAATTTGTTCTTACAAGCTCAATCATCTCACAATACTTTAAGTCCTAAAGCTTTTCCTTTCTCCAACATCAGCTCAAAAGCCGCTTCGTGTTCATTGGGAATGTCTCCATCTAAAATCGCTTCTTTGATCGCTTCTTTAATAATGCCTATTTCTTTTGAAGGTTTTAAATTAAAGGTATTCATAATTTCTTCACCTGAAACTGGAGGTTGAAAATTCCTTACTTGATCGCGCTCTTCGACCTCGACTATTTTAGCTCTTACAACTTTAAAATTGTTGTGATACTTTTTAAATTTCTTTGGATTTTTGGTGGTAATGTCTGCCTCACAAAGCGTCATTAAATCGTCAACATGCTCTCCGGCATCAAAAACTAAACGGCGTACGGCAGAATCTGTAACTTCCGAGGCCAAAACAATGGGTCTAGAACTCATAAACACCATCTTTTGCACAAATTTCATCTTGTCATTTAGTGGCATTTTAAGACGTTTAAACAATTTATAAACCATCTTTGATCCTACAAACTCATGACCGTGGAAGGTCCAGCCAATTTTTTTATGAAATTTCTTTGTCGGTGCTTTGCCAATATCATGCAATAAGGCAGCCCAGCGCAGCCAGAGGTTATCGGTGTTCCTAGAAATATTATCTACCACCTCTAAGGTGTGGTAAAAATTATCTTTATGACTTTGGCCTTCAATTTCATCAATACCTTTTAGAGCAGTGAGTTCTGGCAGAATAAATTCTAGTAATCCAGTTTTTTCTAATAAAATGAATCCAGTAGAAGGGGTTGCACTCTCTAATATTTTATTTAATTCAACAACAATTCGTTCTTGAGTTATTATTTTAATGCGCTCTTTATTGTCTTCAATGGCTTTGAGAGATGCTTCTTCAATTTTAAAATTGAGTTGAGTTGCAAATCGAATAGCGCGCATCATGCGCAAGGGATCATCGCTGTAGGTGATATCTGGATTTAGTGGAGTTCTTATGATGCCTTTATCTAAATCACTAATCCCATCAAAAGGATCGAGTAATTCTCCAAAAGTCGCTGTGTTTAAACTTAGAGCTAAAGCGTTAATGGTAAAGTCGCGTCGGTTTTGATCGTCCTCGAGTGTACCGTTTTCTACAATCGGATTTCTACTGTCTACGGTATAACTTTCTTTACGTGCACCAACAAATTCGACTTCAATATGGTCATAACAAAGCATAGCAGTTCCGTAAGTTTTAAAAATTTGGACCTTAGGTTTATTGGGTAAATGTTTAGCCACTTGTTTTGCAAGAGCAATACCACTTCCAACAGCAACAATATCAATGTCTTTGGCAATACCACGTTCAAGCAGATAATCTCTTACAAAGCCACCAATAACGTAACTTTCTACATTGAGTTCTTCCGCAGCTTGTGAGATGATTTCAAAAATCTGATGCTTTATGGCTTGTTTGTGATTCATGTTATGGATTGGACAACAGTTTTTTCAGTTTTTAAAATGAAAATTACTGTGTTTTTTTAGCTGTGCAAAGATACGATATGTAGCTATAATTTTAAATCATTTAAGCACTGTTCTTATCCAATTTGAAAAATGATATTTATTGTAGGTGTTCTCTGGAATCTCTTGATAAGGTTCAGTAAAGAAACTATCCGGAATTTCAATAAGATCAAAATTATTGATTATAAAAATATTATTTGGATTGTAAAAATCATAGGTTTTAATATCCTTATTAGAAGTAATTAACTTCTTCTTAAAAAATAAACTTTCAAATACTCTAAATGTCAAACCGTCTTGAATGCCGTATTTATGGATATCAACGATGACAGAGCACTCATTCACATATTTTAAAACCTCTACATTATTTTTACGATCTGTTATAAACGTTATTAAATCATGGTTTGGTTGAGGTTTATCTGAGTACACTAAAAATTCAAAATCGAGGTCCTTTTTTCTGAGGTACTGAGCTAATTTTTCTAAACTATTAAATCGATAATCTTTCGATGCTATTGTAAATAGTTTTACAGCATTAACTTCATTAATTTTATAATTATCTAAATAAATGAAGTTCGAAATAAAATTTAAATTATAGGCTTTAACATCTTTTTTTTCATATGAATAAACCTTATCAAAGAACGAAATAACATCTTTTTTTCTTAGAATATTATTGACAGAATCATGGTAATATGCAACCATATGATTGCTGTTTTTCTTTATAATTTTTAATTGTTCGTCGAAAAATAAATCGGGTCGAATAATTAAAGCAACATCGTAGGTTTTGCCTGAAATTTCCTCAATTATAGGATTATACTTTATATAATTTTTTAGCTTTAAGTTTTTGAAAGTCTTGTAATAAAATGATTTTAAGCGTTGTAAGCCATTTTTGTAGGGGCGATTTTTATAGGTTGCTAAATTATAATAATCTACACTTTGATATTTGGACTTTAAGGTCTCATGGATGCATTCATAATAGCCGCTCAGATCAAATGTTATAAATAAAATAGTTTTGATTTTTGTTTCTGCCATTTTTAATTTTTCAATTCATGCTTTGCCAACTCGTCAAACATTTTTTTAGCAATCACGTCTTTGGTGAAATTGTCCAGAAGGTATTGATAACCTTTAGTGGTAAGCTTTTCTTGAAGCGCTTCATCATTTATCAGTAAATTTACTTTAAAAGCAAAATCTTCAGCATTACCTACTTTTGCTAAAAGACCGGTTTCACCATCTACAATAACTTCAGGAATTCCTCCGGCGTCAGCTGCAACAATAGGAACTTTACAAGCATAAGATTCTAATAGAACTCCACCTGTAGGTTCATTGTTTGAAGTGAATAAGAACAGGTTGAACTCTGGTAAAATCTCAGGAACATCACGTCTAAAACCAGCAAAAATAATGTGTTCACTTAGTCCTTTTTCTTCAACATAATGCCTGATCTCGTCTTCCATGCTTCCTTTTCCAACTAATATGTATTTGGCTTTAAATTTATTTTCTGTTATAAGAATTTCAACTGTATCAACCCAAGTATAATGATCTTTAAAACGGGTAAATTCGGCAATATTTCCTATGAGTTTGTAATCTTTCGGAATATTAAACTCTTCATGTAAAATCCCAGAAGGAGCTTGCTTTTTAAATTTATTAACATCCGTTACACTACCAATTACATTGAAACGCTTATGATCTTTAACAGCAAACTTTAAAGACTCAACCACGGGTTGCGATACACAGATAATTTTTTTAATGCCTTTGTAGTTGTATTTCCATTTTCTAAAAAAATTAGTATCTACGCGTTTGATTAGGGTTCTGCAGAGTACTAGTGGTACGTTCTTGCCAAATATAAAATGAGAAAGCACAGCCAGAGTGTGGGCCTTACTGCTGTGAATAAAAATCACGCTTGCTTTCTTTTCTTTAGCCAATGTTTTGAATGTTTTGGCATAAGAGAAGCTGTACTCAGATTTGTAGTCGAACGAAATAACCTGCATACCTTTTACAGTAGCTATGCGATATAGTTCAGATTCTACAGGACAAACAATCCACTGATCTTCCACATACCCTTTATCCTTGAAAGCTTCGTAGAGATAGATGATTTTTTGTTCGTGACCACGCCAACCGTTAGAGGCTGTAAATTGGATTAATCGCATGAATTAAAAGTTTATTTCGGTAAAAGTAAGGATTCTTAATTTACTTTATTTTGTAAAGACCTAGCGTCTTTTTTAACTTTTTGCTCATTAAGACATAATTGACATAAAGCTTGTTTTTAAAACTCAAAAATTTCCAATGTTGATATGGAATAATATGATTTGAAATTTTTAGCGCTATCTCATTAGAGACCATAAAATCTGTTTTTATGTCTTCCCAATTGACATCGTCGTAACCATCAAATTCGTTCACTTTATTCTTTTCGTGAATTATAGACATCCACAAGCGCTGATTTGCAATCTCTAAGCGTCTTGATTCTTTTTTCCACATGTTATGATCACTAAACCACACCGTTTTTGGTGTATGATTTTTTTCAATTAAACTTATAAATGGATTAAAAATATGTTCTTTTTTACCCAGTCTAAAATCTGGTGAAATTTGAAGCGAATACCCTTTTAAAACATCAATAGCCATAAAATCTTGTGACTGAAATTGTTCTTGAATGGTTGCTATATAATTTTTGCGAATGCAGTCGTCATTGTCAATACGAGACGTAATAATATAAGGGCTGTCTTTACTATCCTCAGTTATATAGGTTTTTATAGAGGAATGGAAAGCGTCCATACCCTCAATATAAAAGCTCTTAAAATGCTTGTAGGGTTTGATTAAAGTCTCAATTTCGACTTTAAAATCAGCATCCGTTGATAGGTCAAAAAAAAGTAACCATTCAAAAGCTTCAGTGGTTTGGTTTGCTACTGACGGAAGACAGAAATTACTAAACAAACCTATGCGATGCGTCATCCAATCTCTGGTAAGTAAGGATTCGTTATTTTTAGTGACATCCCAATTTTTGTTTTTGAGATTAAAACGCGTAATGAGGTAGTGTTTAAACATTGTTAGCTTTATAATGCCCTAAAATTAAAGCATTATTTTTAGAATTAATATTTAAAAATTACACATCTATTTAAATATTTTAATCTTTAGTATTGACGATTCCGTTTAGTCTTGATACCAAATTGCAGGGAGGGTAATGCTTTCTCTATTTTTAGAATTATCGCTATCCAAAGGGTGTGGAAATATAGTTTGCGGCGTCTTTTCAATGATCCTATCGTTTCTATGAAAAGTCATTTCGACCACTGTAGGAATTTCAATATTCTCAAATTCAACTATAGAGCCGTGGTTATTTGGATGCATATGAACACAGGTATGGTGCTGTAATAGTTTGTCGAAGGTAGCTGAAGCAAGTTTATAAAATTCTTGATTCCATATTTTATGAAGACTATGTATCTCTAAAACTATAATTCTGTACGATTTTAAGAGCTTTTCTGAGGTGTTAATTAAAGTAACGTATTCCGCACCCTCAATATCCATTTGTAGTAATAATTCGTCATCTTTCTTTACATCCATAGATTCCGCCCAAGAATCTAAAGTTATAAATTCTTCATTATTCATGCAGCCTACAAATTTTTTCAGAAAATGATATTCATCTTCTTTGAGGTTCAGTTTCGGTTTATCAACAGACTTATCAGCGAGATAAATTTTCATATTTTTTTCATGACAATTCATTTCAAACTCGCTTACCGTATTTACTCCTGGCGAGTAACATGCAACAATACCCTCAGTGTCATCTGGGACTAGATAACCACCGTCTTTATTAGAGCCCATTCTTATGAGTTTAACACCTGTATTTTGAGGTCTCAATTTTTTTATAAAAGCTATTATATCTTCTTTTGGAGTTTTGTCAGCAAGAATATACTGTTTTGAAAGTAAATTACCTTGTTGTTGCTGATTTAGAATATTAATGGTTCTCTTGATAATTTTGTTAATCATATCTGAGGATTCTGTTACAGTATAAGCTGTAAACTTTATTTATGGGGTTAATGCCAAATATACTCATTAATAATTAAGCCTCAATTTATACTGCCATTGTTAGATAATTTTGCGAAAGTTCCGAGATACAATAGTCATCTATGGATTAATTTTTATTTCGGAAATGTAAGTTATGTCGTTATTCAATTTAAATTTAAGAGGTGTTTGTTAGTAGATGAGTTTAAAAAATTAAATACCTACTTTTGCAGTCTAATAGGTTTAACAATCCATGTCAGTAACCACTAAAATTCACAACAATTCAGCTTTAACAAAAGATACGTTAATGCCTGAAATTGAAAACTTTAATCAAACAGGTGAATTGATTGGTGATGGTTACAGAAACGTCATAAAAATCTTTAACATAAAAGGTCAGCGCTACAGTATAAAAGAGTTTAAGGTGCCTAATCTTATAAATAAAATAGTTTACCGTTTTTTTAGAAAAAGTAAGGCTGAGCGTTCTTTTTTATATGCTCAACGTCTGCTGAATTCAGGGATTTTAACTCCGTCACCAGAGGCTTTTGTTGAATATAAAACTGCATTTACTTTTGGGAGTAGTTACTATATAAGCAAACAATTAGAATACGATTTTACGATTAGAAAACTTATTGACGAGCCCGAATGTGAAGATTACGACAACATTTTAAGGCAGTTTACGCAGTTTACTTATAAGTTGCACGAAAATAATATTCATTTTCTAGACCATTCACCGGGAAACACTTTGATCAAAAAAGTGGGTAGCTCTTATAATTTCTATTTGGTAGATCTTAACCGTATGGAATTTAAAACGTTAAGTTACGATGAGCGAATGAATAATTTTGCACGCCTATCGCCAAAAGATTATATGTTAGATATTATCAGCGATGAATATGCCAAACTTATTCAAAAGCCAAGTGATGAGGTTAGAGAACGTATGTACTTTTTCTCTCAAAAATTTTCAACACATTTTAAGAAGAAAGAGGCCTTTAAAAGAAAATATTTTTTCTGGCGAAAGAAAAAACGTTAAGCGTTTTTATAAAATTCTCGCAACTTTGAATACTTCAGAAAGGTAATATTTGCTGTTTGTACACTAATTACAAAACCGTTAAAACCGTCTAAAAAACCAAGTCTTAACACATAAGCTTTAAAAAAAGACCAGGTCGGATTCCAAACAATTTTCCAAACCGGAGCAGTCTTGCCCTTATCAAAATAAGCTTGGGCAGCAATGCTTGAAAAATATTCAGTTTTCTGGTTAAATTCTGAATAGGTCTGATAGGTTTGATGCAGAATATCCCCTTTTAAATGTCCTGTCTTAGCCTTTTTATCATGAAGTTCTACATGGTCATGTGGATTGATGCCGGTCCACTTAGCTTTTCGTCGATCAAAAACACGTAACTTTTTATTAGGGTACCAATCGGAATGTTTAATCCACTGTCCGCAAAAATTATTAAGTCGGTTAGCGTAATAGCCATCAAAATGCCATTCTTCTTTTAGCGCGAGGATTGAAAACTGAAGGCTTTCAGATAAAGACTCATCTCCATCCAAGCATACAACATGGTTATGGCTAGCTTGGCTTAAAGCAAAGTTCTTTTGCTCAATATAGCCTAAGAATTTGTGCTCAATAAATTTTACTTCAAATTGCTCGCAAATCTGTTTTGTAGCATCGGTAGAATAGGAATCTACAACCACAATTTCATCTACCACATTGATTAAGGATTGCAAACAGCTCTCCATATTGCGTTCTTCGTTAAAGGTAATAATGACGGCAGATAGTTTTATCATAGTGCGATTTCTATATTGTAAAAATAGTATTTTTGTTCTTATGCATTTCAATCCGCAAGCATCTGTAATAATTAGCACCTATAATCAACCCAAATGGTTAGAATTGGTTCTTTACAGTTTTGCCATTCAGACCACAACAG
>CAYMDB010000130.1:0-7770 GCA_964388865.1 uncultured Flavobacteriaceae bacterium | reverse complement strand
CATCTGGACCGCCTTTTGCAATATATTTTTCGCGATGTAAATGCGCAGAACCTTTACCCCCGTTCCCAGAAGCCACGTGCATTTTCACGTAGTCAACAAAATTTCCTTCAGTCATGTATACTTCCCGCGAAAGCGGAAATCTTTTTAATTAATAAATAAAGCAGATTCCTGTCCTAACAGGAAAGACCTACTACAAAGTGTCAATCACCTTACTCAATCGCACCGTAATGTCTTCAATACTTCCGACTCCATCAACACCATAATATTTGTCTTGTGCCGCATAGTAATCTTTTAAAATAGCCGTTTTAGAATAGTATTCTTTAATACGGTTTCTAATAATATTTTCATCGGCATCATCAGGTCTTCCGCTGGTTTTTCCGCGTTCAAGCAAACGCTTTACCAATACCTCATCGTCAACCTCTAGAGCTACCATAGCATTAATTTGCGAATCTTTACTCTCCATTAATTGGTCGAGTGCTTTGGCTTGTGCATCGGTTCTAGGGAAGCCATCAAAAATAAATCCATTAGCACCGGCGTTTTTTTCGACTTCTTTATTGAGCATATCAATAGTCACCTGATCTGGCACCAACTCGCCTTTGTCCATAAAAGACTTGGCCAACATACCCAACGCAGTTTCATTTTTAATGTTATATCTAAACACATCTCCAGTTGAAATGTGAACTAAATCGTACTTTTCCTTTAAAAAATTAGCTTGTGTTCCTTTACCTGCACCTGGAGGGCCAAATAGCACTAAGTTTGTCATGTGTTGTGTTGTTTTTAATTGATATACTGCCGGCAAATCTCTTCCCAATCCATCGTAATCAAGGCCATAGCCCACAATGAATTTATTCGGGATTTCCATGCCAACATAATGAAGTTTAAAATCCTTATTGTAAGCCTCGGGCTTGTAAAAGAGAGTGGCAATGTACAAATGCTTTACATTTTCATTTTCAAAAATGCGATGTACCTCTTCTAGGGTGTTGCCAGAATCTATAATATCCTCTAAAATTACGACGGTTCTTCCGGTTAAGTCTTGTGTTAAGCCAATAAGACGCTGAATATCCTCAGTAGATTTTACACCTTCATACGACGCGAGCTTTATAAATGTCACCTCACAAGGTTTTGGATATTTTTTTACAAAATCACTCACTAACATGAAGGATCCATTTAAAATTCCAATAAAAACAGGCATTTCATCAGCTAAATCTTTAGAAATAGCATCCACCATTTTCTGTATAACCTTTTGAATCTCTTGTTCAGAAATGTAGGGTTTAAAGTATAAATCGTGAAGCTTGATCACTGTTGTTAAATTTTAGTTATACAAAGATAATCATTTGATTAACGATTGAGCGTTTTTTGAATTATGATTTATGAACTTTGTTCTATAATTAGTGTATTTTTGTTGCACAATCGAAATTTATTAACCCTCAAAAACAGTCCCATTTATATGGGAAAAACTAAAGTTAATGAACTATTTTTCTTCAAATTTCAAACTCGGAATCCTCGGTGGTGGACAATTAGGTAAAATGATGCTTTACGATACGCGAAAATTTGATATTTACACCTGTGTTATCGATTCTAGCGCTGCTGCTCCCGCCCGATTAGCTTGTGATGAATTTACTGTTGGTGACTTGTTGGACTATGACACCGTTGTTAACTTCGGAAAAAAGGTAAATGTCCTCACTTTTGAAATTGAAAACGTTAATGTTGATGCTCTAGAGACCTTGGAAGACGAAGGTGTTAAAGTGTTTCCATCGTCTAAAACCCTAAGAATTATTCAGAATAAAGCGACGCAAAAATTGTTTTACCGCGACCATAATATTCCTACTGCGAATTTCTCGAGATTCGCCTATACCTCAGAAATTGATGACGCCATTAATCATGGTGGTTTAAATTATCCTTTTGTATGGAAAAGTGCACGATTTGGATATGATGGTACAGGTGTAAAAGTAGTTACATCACAAGCCGACTTAACGGATTTACCGAATGTTGAATGCATTACTGAAGATCTGATTCCGTTTAAAAATGAGCTCGCCGTTATTGTAGCAAGAAATGAAAATGGCGATTTAAAAACCTATCCAGTGGTTGAGATGGAATTTCATTCGGAAGCCAACCAAGTTGAATATGTTATTTGTCCGGCTAGAATACCTGATGCTATTGCCAAAAAAGCAGAAGAAGTAGCACTAAAAACAGCTGATGCTTTTAAACATGTAGGCTTGCTAGCTGTGGAAATGTTTCAAACTAAAGACGACAATATTTTGGTAAACGAAGTGGCACCAAGACCTCATAATTCTGGTCATTACAGTATTGAAGGTAGTTATACCTCGCAGTTTGAGCAACAGTTAAGATGCATTCTAAACTTACCTCTAGGCAATACCGAGAGTAAAGTAGCTGGAGTGATGGTAAATTTAGTTGGTGCAGAGGGTTACACAGGTGATGTGGTGTATAAAAACATTGAAAACATTATGGGAATGCCTGGTGTAACGCCACACATTTACGGAAAGAAACAAACCAGACCCTTCCGTAAAATGGGCCATGTTACTATTGTGAATAAGGATTTAGAAACAGCAAGAGCCATAGCGCAACAGGTGAAGGAAAGTATTGAAGTAATCAGCGAATAGTTCTTAAAATTCTCTTGCAACAACGCCACAGGGTAAATTAGACATATGTGGCTAATGGTGCTAAAAAATTGGCAATAACAAACTAGTTGCATTAACTTTGATGAATGCAGAGCGTAATCCTAAAGAAAAAGACATTTTAATTAATGTAATTATTAATTTAATTCATACCGATGATGAGTAAAGTAGCCGTTATAATGGGAAGTAAAAGCGATTTGCCCATAATGCAAGATGCCATAGATATATTAAAAGGTTTTGATATTGACGTGGAAGTAGATATCGTTTCGGCACATCGCACACCTGAAAAATTATTCGATTTTAGTAAAAATGCCCACACTAGAGGTATAAGAGTTATTATTGCTGGCGCTGGCGGCGCTGCACACTTACCAGGAATGGTGGCTTCCATGTCACCGCTTCCAGTCATTGGAGTACCCATAAAAAGCAGTAATTCTATTGACGGCTGGGATTCTATTCTATCTATTTTACAAATGCCAAGTGGAGTTCCAGTAGCAACCGTAGCCTTAAACGGAGCTAAAAATGCAGGAATTTTAGCGGCACAGATTTTAGGAAGTTCAGACCAATGCATTTTAGATAAAATTATGGTCTATAAGGAGGGTTTAAAGCTTAAAGTCATTGAATCTGCTAGTAATCTTTAATAAAAAAAGCCTCAACTTTCGTCAAGGCTCATCGCTATTAATCAATTCTTAGTCACAAATTAATGCTCTTAAGATTTTGCAAAGGTAAAGCTAACTTATGCCATCACTCTCTTAAAGTTTAGTTAAAAAACACATTATCAATATCTTAATAAGAAAATTATCACAAAATGAACATACTCAATACCAAGTTTGAAACCCCCTATAACACCGCACCATTTTCTAAAATTAACACTGAAGACTTTTTCCCTGCTTTTAAAACAGCTATAAACAAAGCAAAATCAGAAATTGATGCTATTGCACATAATAGTCAAATGCCAACTTTTGAAAATACCATTGCCGCTTTAGACTATGCTGGTGAAGAATTAGATAGGATTTCAAGTATCTTTTTTAATCTAAATTCTGCCGAAACAAATGATAAGATTCAGAAAATTGCTCAAGAGGTTTCACCTTTACTCTCTGACTTTAGCAATGATATTACCTTAAATGAAGATTTATTTAAGCGTGTAAAAGCAGTGTATGAAGCTAAAAATAGTTTAAATCTCAGCACTGAACAACACACCCTGCTCGACAAAAAATATAAGAGTTTTTCTAGAAATGGCGCCAATTTACCTGGCGACAAAAAAGAAAAACTAAGAGCTATCGACAAAGAACTTAGTCAACTAAAATTAAAGTTTGGTGAGCATGTTTTAGCTGAAACCAATGCTTTTGAAATGCATCTCACCCAAGAATCAGAGGTATCAGGTTTACCTGAAGGCGCCAAAGAAGCAGCCAAACAACTCGCCGAGAGCAAGGACAAAGACGGTTGGATTATTACTTTAGATTATCCTAGTTATATACCATTTATGACCTATGCGGATCGAAGAGATTTAAGAGAAAAACTCGCAAAGGCGTCTGGAAGTAAAGGTTTTAATAATAATGATTTAGACAATCAGGATATTGTGCTTAAAATAGCTAAACTTCGATTTCAGCGCGCTCAACTTCTAGGGTACAAAACACATGCACATTTTGTTCTAGAGGAACGTATGGCCGAAACACCAGAGAAAGTGACTTCATTTTTAAACGAATTATTAGAAAAGGCAAAACCTGCTGCTCAATCTGAATTTAAAACTCTAGAAGAATTCGCCAAAGATTTAGATAATATAGATCAACTTCAAAAATGGGACTCTGCTTACTATGCCGAAAAATTGAAACAAAAACTATTTAGTATTGATGATGAACAGTTAAAGCCATACTTCAAACTAGAGAATGTCATCGATGGTGCATTCACAGTGGCTAAAAAATTATTCGGGTTACATTTTGAAAAAATTGATACCATCGACAAATATCACGAAGAGGTTTTAACATACAGAGTCACCGATACGGATGGCGAATTGGTATCTATTTTTTATGCCGACTTTTTCCCTAGATCAGGAAAACGAAATGGAGCTTGGATGACGTCTTACAAGCCTCAAATGATTAAAAACGGTGTCAACACTAGACCGCATATTTCAATCGTTTGTAATTTTACCAAACCTACAAAAAGCAAACCCTCATTACTGACGTTTAACGAGGTCACCACCTTGTTTCATGAATTCGGACATGCTCTTCACGGCATGCTAGCCAACACCACCTATCCAAGCTTATCTGGTACCAGTGTGTATTGGGATTTTGTAGAATTACCAAGTCAGATTTTAGAAAACTGGTGCTATGAAGAAGCTGCCTTAGAATTATTTGCAACCCATTACGATACTGGTGAGGTGATTCCCATGGAACTCATAAAAAAAATAAAGGCATCTTCAACATTTCATGAAGGAATACAAACGCTGCGTCAATTAAGTTTTGGACTTTTAGATATGTCGTGGCATGGTATAGATCCGTCGCTAATTAAAGACGTAAAACAGCACGAAATTGTGGCCTTCAAAGACACGCAATTATACCCTGATGTCGCAGAAAATTGCATGAGCACCTCTTTTGCTCATATATTTCAAGGGGGTTATTCTTCAGGATATTACAGCTACAAATGGGCTGAAGTTTTAGATGCAGATGCCTTTGAATATTTCAAGGAAGAAGGTATTTTTAACCGTTCAATTGCTGAAAAATTTAAGACCTTCGTTTTATCTCAAGGTGGCACAGAACATCCTATGACGTTATATAAAAAGTTTAGAGGCCAAGAACCAAAACCGGAAGCTTTATTGCGACGTGCTGGGCTAATAAAAGATAAATAGAAAAGTGACCTCTGCACCGCTTGATTGGGCACCTTTAGAGACTATTGTTTGTATCTTAACTCTGCGATTAAAGAATTGTTAAACCTTCCAAACAATGGGTTTCGTGTGACGCTTACATTGAAGTGATTTAAAAAGAGCAATTTAGTATAATTTTTTTAACCTATTTTTGAAAGTGGAATTGAAAAAGAAAAATGTCTAAAAATCAAATAAATCCTAATAACTGGATAACGTTATACTCAGATTATCTCTTTAACTACACCATAACACGTGTTAATGACAGAGCGATTGCGCAAGATTTGGTGTCTGAAACCTTTCTCGCAGGTTTAAAATCTATGGTTAATTTTAAAGGCGAAGCAAGCGAACGCACTTGGTTGATTTCAATTTTAAAGCGCAAAATTATTGATTATTATCGCAAAATCAATTCAAACAAAGGAAAGGCGGAAGTAAGAATACATTATAAAAATGACGGGGAAGATGAGGGGGATTGGCTAGAAGAACAAGTAGCAGATGCCTTTGATAAAACAGCAGAAGATGAAATGATTAACACCGAATTAGGCGATGCAATCTATGATTGCCTATCAAAATTGCCAGAAAAACAAGCCGAAATTTTTAAAATGAAGACGATTTTAGGTCATGATACCGAGGCCATTTGTAATGAATATAATATTACTCCGTCTAACCTTTGGGTAATCATACACCGAGCGCGAACTGCCCTAGCGGATTGTTTAGGCAAAAATTGGTTTAATTGAAATGAAAAAAAGTTTTCTATTTATTAGTTGTGAAGAAGCCAAACATATTTGTGATAAATCGCAATATGGAGAATCTACATCATGGGAGCGCACAAAACTTAAGCTGCGTTTAATGTACTGCCACATTACAAAAACCTATGCTAAAAAGAACAACAAGCTTACGGACGCCGTTCAAAAATCAAAACTCACTTGTTTAGAACGCCAAGAACGCGAAAAGCTTCAACACCGCTTTGAGGAAGAATTAGCCAAACACCAATAAAATACCCAACCACATTACAGGTATACTCTCCACCCAAAAAGCGCTATAAAACTTCGATTGGCTTTTGTGTGAAAATACTAAAAAAAGCAATGTTATAGTGGTAATAATTACAGTTGACCACATTATTTTAGAAGAAAATTCGTCTTTTAAAAATTCTAATAGTACAAAAACCCCCAGCAATAAAACACCTATACCTTTGGTGTTTTTAACTCCAATCTTTTGCGGAATCGTTCCCAGTTTTAAGCTGTCGTAATTTAAGTCTCTAATTTCAAAAGGTAGCATCAAGGCAATAACAATTAAAAAGCGCTGCACAGAAACGATTATTACGTTAACATTTATTGCAACTTTATTATTTATTAGCGGTAAAATTACAGTTGCCAAAGTCCAAACCAAGCCAATAACATAAATTTTTAAACCGCTGATTTGTCTTAAATTTTTCTGATCATCAATAAAATAGGTTCTAGGAAGTAATGGAATAGCATACAAAAATGTCATTACACCAAGAATGGCTATTAGTATGAGTGTATCTAGTTCAAGTTGAAAGGCAAAAAAGCACAACGCAAAAAACGCAGCTAAAGAGAACACCTGAATGGCCTTCAACCAACCTGCCAAACTTCTGTGATGAAATTTAGCAACCCCAAAATACTTCACAAAATTATAGCCTGTTATAGTGGCATAAAAGACAAAATAAAGGCTTTGTTTATCGTAATTAACATCAAACTGAATTAGGGTAATCAAAGCCAAGGCATAAGCACTCAAAGCCACATGAATACTACTGTTAATATAGAAATTGAGTATACGTTTAAAAACCTCCATAAAACAAAAGTAAGCATTGTGTTAATAACCCAATCTTACGGTTAAAAACTTTAAGTCACATAACCCAAAATAAATTGCAAAATACGTACTTTTGCATATCAAAAAACTGCTTAAAAAGAATGGATACAACTAATTTTGCCCTAAGACATATTGGCCCAAGACCAGAGGATCAAAAAGCCATGTTAAACACTATAGGTATTACAACTATTGAACAACTTATTTCAGAGACTATTCCCGCAGATATTCGTTTAAAAGCCGACTTAAATTTAGATGCCGCTATGAGCGAGCAAGCCTATTTAAATCATATTTACGAGTTATCGCAACTGAATAAAGTATTCAAATCTTATATAGGATTAGGTTATCATCCCTCTAATTTACCCGCAGTAATTCAGCGCAATATTTTAGAAAATCCAGGTTGGTATACGGCTTATACACCTTATCAAGCTGAAATTGCTCAAGGACGTTTGG
>CAYMDB010000129.1:0-7834 GCA_964388865.1 uncultured Flavobacteriaceae bacterium | reverse complement strand
TGCCCTGTAATTTGGCATGTGCGAAAAGTGACAACAAAGGAATCAATGTTGTAGTAATCATAAAACCGATAGCTACTAACCACCAATCTGGACCAGAATTAAACCCTAACAACGGTGGAAGAATTAAATTTCCTGCACCAAAAAACCCAGCAAACAATGCAAAGCCAAATACAAATATGCGTTTGGTATCTTTCATTATTTGGTCTTGACTAGATTTAAATCGTGAAAATCGAAACTAAAATCGGTTATGGGTGCGATATATGTCATGGTCGCCGAAACCGCCTCCCCTTTTTCATTAAATGTGAACTGCACAAAAACATCGGCATCATAGCTGCGGTCATTCCATTTGGCAACATAAGTCGTGGCATTGTAGGGTAATAATTCCCCAAATAATCGTGAAGAACGCTTACTTTTTATGGTATAACCTGATTTTGCGTTGTGGGAAACGATGATATCTCCAAACCAATCGTCTGTGTAAGTACCAATAATTTGTTCAGGTTTAGGGAGTATAGGGTTTCCTTTTATGTTTTCGACTTTAGCATAAACCTTAGCTTTGATGCTGGCGTTGTATTTGAGGTAATTCCTGTTTCGTTCGCCATAGGTTTCTAACCAATTTCTATTCTCGTAACCTAAGTAGGCATCTTTAATGGTATTGGTAATGGTATTAAACGCCATCCCATTCATCTGATTAGTGAGTACAACGATTGCCAAATCTAAATCTGGAATCATAGTAAACTGCGTCACCGTACCAATCAGTCCTCCCGTATGATAGACCTGTTTATGGCCACCTTTTACATCGGTAAGAAACCAGCCCAGTCCATAACCTCTAAAATTGGAATTGTAAATATCGCTAGCACTGACCTTTAAAGGAGTTTGCAATTGCCATAATTCGTGAAATTGTGCTTCGCTTAAAAGTCGGGTGCCATTTTCTGTTACAGCATCGTTCATTAAAAATTTAGCCCAAGTCAGCATATCGGGTACATTACTTACAATGCCACCCGCTGGATTCGCCGTTTCGCTCCAGTCGTGCGGAATCTGAATCACCTCACCATCGGCTCGAGTATGCGCTTCAATGATATTAGATTTGTCGGTTACACGATTGTAAGACGCCTTGCTGTTTTTCATTCCAACGGGCTTCATAATCTTCGTTTCAATAAAATCTTCCCAAGACAAACCACTGATGCGTTTTAGAACTTCACCAGCAATAATAAACATATTGTTGTTATACTGAAATTCGCTTCTAAAAGAACTTTCAGGCTCTAAATATTTCACATTATTTATGATATCATCAACCGTAAAATCATTGCCTTCAGGAAAAAACATCAAATCACCAGCGCCAAGTCCCATGCCGCTGCGATGTGTCACTAAATCTCTTACTGTAAAATTTTCAGTAACCCACGGATCTTGTAGTTGAAATTCGGGAATATGGGTTCTGACCTTGTCGTCCCAATTTAATTTGCCGTCATCAATCATCATGGCTAAGGCAAAACAAGTAAACCCTTTGCTATTAGAAGCAACACCGACTAAAGTTTCAGCATTCATAGCTTTTGAAGTAGCTAGAGAACGGACGCCATGACCTTTTGCATAAACCATCTCACCATCTTTTAAAATGCCAACAGAAATCCCAGGCACCTCAAACGTGCTGAGTGTTTTTTGTATTAAATTATCGAGTTCTTGGTCTTCGATTTGCGCATGAGCCACAAAAACACTTATAAAAAGTATAAAGCTGAATAATCGCGTAAAATTCATTGAATTTGAGTTTAATTTGAAAAGCCCTCAAATATACTAAAATGTTAATGATGCGTTCTGAATTACAAATTGAAAATTATCTTTGCGCTTATGATTTTAAACTACAAAAACAGTTCAATTTATTATACTGTAAAAGGAGAAGGTTCAGCTGTTATTCTACTTCATGGTTTTCTTGAAACTACAGCCATGTGGGATAATGTCATTCCTGCATTATCCCGAACCCATAAGGTTATTGCGATTGATTTATTAGGCCACGGTAAAACTGATTGTATCGGTTACGTGCATACTATGGAAGCCATGGCAGATGCGTTGGATGCGGTTTTAGACCATCTTCACATTGACAAAGGTACGTTTATAGGCCATTCTATGGGTGGCTATGTGGCCTTAGCTTTAGCTGAAAAAAAACCAGAATCGTTTAAAGGGTTGTGTTTAATGAATTCGACCTTTGCGGCTGACGATAAAGAACGAAAACAATTAAGAACACGCTCTAGAAAATTAGCACAAACTAATTTCACGAACTTAGTGCGCATGTCTTTTGCGAATCTTTTTGCCCCTGAAAGCAGAGAACACTTTAAAAAAGAGTTTGAGAGCGCTTTAGAATTGGCTTTAACCACATCGATTCAGGGATACATTGCGGCTCAAGAAGGCATGAAATTACGACCAATCAGATTTGACATTTTTAAAAACTTAGATTGTAAAAAAGTGATGATAATTGGAGCAAAAGATACCATAGTGGATGGCCAAAAGTTGATCGCTCATATTGAAGGCACAGACATCGATTTTGTTGAATTTTCTGGCGGACATATGAGTCATATTGAAAATAAATCAGAATTAACTTACTTTTTGAAACGTTTCATCGAAAAATAAATCTCTTAAACGTTTTAATTCTCTTTTTTTTCTATTTTTAGGCTTAGATAAAGTAACACCATGAAAATTAACCTACTATGACAGCATCTAAACTGTATTGCAACTTTTTTGGTCACAACTACCAAATTAGTAAAAAAGTTACGGGACATGTAAAAGAATATACTTGTAAATGTTGTAAAAAGCAGCTCACCACCGGCAGCAACGGCCAACTCACTGAACTTACTCCTAAATATCAAGACATAAATTCGACCTTAGAGCGAATTTATCATAATCGAACGGTACGTTTAAAGCAGAAAACACTCACTTCATCGATTTGTTAGTTATTAACAAGTTATAAACATTTTATTTTTTTTACCTTTCATCAAAAACATTGTAATCCCTCAAAGAAAAAAATATGAAAAATTTGTATTGCTCGTTGTTTGGTCATGACTATAAAACGTCTAAAGTCATAACCTACCACGTAAAAGAATACAAGTGTAAAAATTGTAAATCTGAACTGACCATCGATGGCAATGGAAAATTGATTCCATTAACTCCAAAATTCAAAGAAATTAATTCTGTATTACAGCGCGTTCACGAGAAGCGCTTAGAAAAAGGCCAAAAATTATTTATGACTGATTATTAAGGGCATTCCAACCTTTTGCGATTATTGGAATTTTTTCTTCTACCCGAGTTACCAAATGCATACCTCTGTCTAATTCTGTCATGTAACCAATGACTGTTAAATTTGGATTGCCTTTAATCTTAGGAAAGTCTTCTTGAGCAATGGTCATCAATAATTCATAATCTTCACCGCCGTTTAAAGCAATTGTAGTACTGTCTATATTAAATTCCTCACAAGTAGAAATCACCTGAGGGTCTAATGGTATTTTTGTTTCATAAACATCCACACCAACGTTACTTTGCTTACAAAGGTGAATCACTTCAGAAGACAAACCATCGCTAATATCAATCATACTGGTTGGTTTTACCTTGAGTTCTTTTAGCAATTCAACTATATCTTTTCGCGCTTCAGGCTTTAACTGACGCTCTATGATATAGCTGTACATGGATAAGTCGGGCTGATTGTTTGGATTCACTTTAAACACTTCTTTTTCGCGTTCTAACACCTGAAGCCCCATATAGGCACCACCCAAATCTCCTGATACTACGAGTAAATCATTTGGCTTAGCACCAGTACGCAAAACCACATCTTCTTTTTCAACTGCGCCAATAGCGGTAATAGAAATAAGTAATCCTGACGTTGAAGAGGTAGTATCTCCCCCGACAACATCAATATTATACAGCTCGGCTGCTTTAGTAATCCCAGCATAAATTTCTTCTAAAGCCTCTACCGGAAAACGGTTAGACACCGCAATAGAAATAGTGACCTGAGTAGCGATAGCATTCATAGCGTAGATATCAGATAGATTAACCATCATGGCCTTATAGCCTAAATGTTTTAGGGGAACGTAGCTTAAATCAAAATGTACCCCTTCAACCAGTAAATCTGTAGAAACTACAATTTGCTTGTTGCCAAAGTCTAATACAGCAGCATCATCACCAACTCCTCTAACAGAAGACTTTTGTGTGAGCTTAAAATGTTTTGTAAGGTGTTCTATGAGCTTAAACTCACCTAATTCACTCAAAGGAGTACGCTGTGGATTTTTATCTTCTATCATAATGCAAAAGTATTGTGCTTTTTTGAATAGTCTAGTATTAGTAGCATTATTTGTAGCGTAAATAAAAAATATCTAGACGTTTTAAATAAATATCTAGAAAAAGGAACGCGCAAAATCATCACTTTATAGCGTTATTTAAATTATCTTGAAGGCTGCGTGGTGCTTAAAAATGACTCTGATTTTTTAATTTGTTTCACGCTCTAGGACTTAAAATAGAGCCCTATTTTCTGTTGCCAATAAAATCGACATACATTGTTTTACCTACATAAGCCTTGTTTTCAATATGCGATTGACTTCAAAAAGTGATTTTTTTATAAATATAATTTTTTAGGTGCATTTCATCGAAAAACTAAGCATTTTAACTCAATCTAAGTTTCCTTTTGATTACATTCATAGCCCCTAAGCCCTACAAATGAAACCTACAAGCCCTAAATCTTTGCCCTGCGCCATTTTTGGCCACAACTACATCCGAACGAAAACCAATATAGACCATTCTATAGAATTAACCTGTGTGCATTGCAACATGGTTGTGCTCACAGACCACAACGGTAACTTTGATACCCATACTGTATCTAACGACCAAATTAAAGACACTTTACAAGAATTATATCGTCTAAAACGAGAGCTAAAATTTAAGGTCTCGTGACACTCTTTTTATTTAGACTGATTTAACTTCCATAATTAAATACTATGAAATCATATGCTAATTTAATGTTAGCTTACATGGTATAAAGCAACATATATCGTATCTTCGTTCTCTATTTAGAGTTAATCTACATAAGAATATGATAAAAGTTTCTGAAACAGCTAAGAAGAAAGTCGTAGAGTTAATGACTGACGACGGATTTAATCCAACTACAGATTACGTCAGAGTTGGTGTAAAAAGTGGCGGATGCTCTGGTTTGTCTTACGATTTAAAATTTGATAATATCCAAGCTGAAGGAGATAAGATTTTTGAAGACAATGGTGTGAAAATCATTATTGACAAAAAAAGTTTTTTGTATCTCATTGGCACTACCCTAGAATATTCTGGCGGCTTAAACGGAACGGGCTTTGTTTTTAATAACCCTAATGCCAACAGAACTTGTGGCTGTGGTGAATCATTTTCGTTATAAAAATCTAGCACAATCTTTCCAGAGAGAACGATTTCAATACCAATAAACTATTATGAATAAATATACAGAAGACGATTTAAGAGAAGAATTAAAAACTAAGGAATACGAGTATGGTTTTTATACGGATATTGAGTCTGACACTTTTCCTATTGGATTAAACGAAGACATTGTTATAGCGATATCTAAGAAAAAAGGAGAACCCGAATGGATGACCCAATGGAGATTGGAAGCTTACAGAGTTTGGGAGACAATGACCGAACCGAGTTGGGCGAACGTGCATTACACAAAACCCGATTTTCAGGCTATATCTTATTATTCTGCACCAAGCAGCAAACCCAAATACGATAGTATAGACGAGGTAGATCCAGAGCTTTTAGCCACATTTAAAAAATTAGGTATTTCAATAGACGAACAAAAGAAATTGGCCGGCGTAGCTATGGATGTCGTTATAGACTCTGTATCTGTAGCGACCACCTTCAAGAAAACACTTGGTGAAAAAGGTATTATTTTCATGAGTATTTCAGAAGCGATTAAAGAGCATCCTGAACTCGTCAAAAAATATTTAGGTACAGTTGTTCCGCAGAAAGATAACTTTTATGCCGCTTTAAACTCAGCTGTATTTAGCGATGGCTCATTTTGCTACATTCCAAAAGGAGTGAAATGCCCTATGGAACTTTCTACTTATTTTAGAATTAATCAAGCCGGCACAGGTCAGTTTGAACGCACCCTAGTTATCGCAGATGAAGGTAGTTATGTAAGTTACCTTGAAGGTTGTACTGCACCAAGTAGAGATGAAAATCAATTGCACGCCGCAGTTGTAGAACTTATAGCGCTTGATGATGCTGAAATAAAATATTCAACCGTACAAAACTGGTACCCTGGAAATGCTGAAGGACAAGGTGGCGTTTACAACTTTGTAACCAAGCGAGGCCTTTGTGAGAAAAATGCAAAAATTTCCTGGACTCAAGTTGAGACCGGTTCTGCTGTAACTTGGAAATACCCTTCTTGCGTCCTTAAAGGTGATAATTCCGTTGGTGAATTCTACTCCATCGCAGTAACTAATAACTATCAGCAAGCCGATACGGGTACCAAAATGATTCATTTGGGAAAAAACACCAGATCAACCATTATTTCTAAAGGTATCTCAGCGGGTAATTCACAAAATTCTTACCGTGGCTTAGTTCAAATTAACTCGAAAGCAGACAATGCCCGTAATTTTTCGCAATGCGATAGTTTGTTAATGGGTAATGCTTGTGGTGCGCATACCTTCCCGTATATCGAAGCAAAAAATAAGACCGCTCAAATAGAACACGAAGCCACGACCAGTAAAATTGGAGAAGATCAAATTTTCTATTGCAACCAACGAGGAATTGATACAGAAAAAGCAATTGCCCTTATTGTTAACGGGTTTAGCAAAGAAGTATTAAATAATTTACCGATGGAATTTGCTGTTGAAGCACAAAAATTATTAGAAATAAGTTTGGAAGGCTCAGTAGGTTAAATCTGCAACTATGAAAAAACTTTTAATTCTGTTTATCATAGGTTTTAGTTTGTACTCTTGTAAAAATGAAGTCAAAAACAAACCGATAGATCTGAAAGAAAATCGTGATAAATCCTATAGCCAAGATGATGGTTTTATCACGGTAAAAGGTGAGTTTATTTATTATGCGGATGCCGCTGTGTTGCAAACCAAATCCGAAATATACGGTGTGGTTATCGATAAAAACATGCACAAACTAGATGAGCAAGTTAAAGCTTTTAAAACTGAAGACACCGATATGGTTCCTGTAACCGTAAGGGTTAAAAAGTTTAAAAAACCAGAAGGTGAAGAAGGTTGGCCTTATCGCGTAGAAATTAAAGAACTATTAAAGGTGGAAGCACCAAATTCAAATAAAAAAGACGTTATAAAATTAGCAAAATAAGATGATTTTAAAAATAAAAGATTTGCATGCAAGTGTAGACGGTAAAAGTATATTAAACGGTATTAATCTAGAAATAAACGCTGGAGAAGTCCATGCGATTATGGGTCCTAACGGTTCTGGAAAAAGCACACTAGCCTCAGTTATTGCTGGGAAAGAAGAGTTTGAAGTCACCAAAGGAAACATATGGTTTGAAGGTGAAGATATCGAAGATTTAGCAGCTGAGGAACGCGCCCACAAAGGAGTATTTTTATCTTTTCAATATCCAGTTGAAATTCCTGGAGTGAGTGTGACTAACTTTATGAGGACAGCCATCAACTCCACCCGAAAAGCTAAAGGTTTACCAGATATGCCTGCTAATGAAATGCTAAAAATGATTCGTGAAAAATCTGAACTTTTAGAAATAGATCGCAAGTTTTTATCACGCTCTATCAACGAAGGCTTCTCTGGAGGTGAAAAAAAACGTAATGAAATTTTTCAAATGGCAATGCTAGAGCCCAAATTGGCCATATTAGACGAAACA
>CAYMDB010000128.1:0-7838 GCA_964388865.1 uncultured Flavobacteriaceae bacterium | reverse complement strand
CGATTTGGCATTCCATTTGGGCACTAGAAAAGAAAAAAGATGAAGAAAACTACAATATTAAGGAGGCACTACTCGATTTTAATATTGGCTATTTAGGGGCTATTCTCCTAGGAATTGCGTTTTTGTGCTTAGGTTATTTTGTAATGTATAATTCGGGCGAAAATTTCAGTGGTAATGCTGGTACCTTTGCTAACCAACTTATCAATCTGTACACCATAAGTTTAGGCGATTGGGCGTATATCATTATAGGTATCGCCGCCTTAACCACCATGTTTAGTACCACCATCACAACTTTAGACGCCTCGCCAAGAGCCATGGCTAAAAGTATAGACTTGCTCACCAAAACATCCTATAAAAAAAGTTATTTACTCTGGATTTTAATTTTAACCTTCGGAACCTTAATCATCTTCTTTGTTTTTGCGTCTGAAATGGGTGTACTAATTCAGGTGGCCACCATTCTTTCTTTTATTACGGCACCTTTTTATGCCATTATTAATTACAAACTTATTTCAAGCGCGCATACGCCAAAAGAGTGGAAACCTAGCCTGAAACTTCATATATTATCGTGGTTTGGAATCCTATTTTTAATAGGTTTTAGCATCTGGTATCTCAGTATCCTATAGGCTATTTTAATTATTTACTTTGTATCTTTGTATTCTGAAAAAGAAAATACATGGAAACAACAGTTGCTTCAAATATTTTACCAGAACGTAAACCAAAATGGCTTAGAGTTAAATTGCCTACAGGCAAAAAATATACAGAACTCAGAAGTTTAGTAGATAAATACAAACTCAACACTATTTGCACCTCAGGAAGTTGTCCTAATATGGGTGAATGTTGGGGAGAAGGCACTGCCACCTTTATGATTTTAGGAAACGTTTGCACGCGATCTTGTGGCTTTTGTGGTGTAAAAACCGGAAGACCGGAGACCGTAGATTGGGATGAACCTGAAAAAGTTGCGCGTTCTATTAAGATTATGCAAATTAAACACGCCGTTTTAACGAGTGTAGATAGAGACGACCTTAAAGATATGGGAAGTATCATGTGGGCTGAAACTGTAAAAGCCGTAAGACGCATGAATCCGGAAACCACGCTTGAAACCTTAATTCCCGATTTCCAAGGTGTTGAAAAACACATCGATCGTATTATTGATGTCGCCCCAGAAGTGGTGTCGCACAACATTGAAACCGTAAGACGCTTAACTCGTGAAGTGAGAATTCAAGCGAAATACGACCGCAGTATGGGTGTTTTAAAATACATGAAAGAACAAGGTCAACGCCGAACAAAATCTGGTATTATGCTAGGTTTAGGCGAAAAACGTGAAGAAGTGATTGAAACTCTTCACGATCTTAGAGCAAATGATGTGGATGTGGTTACTATTGGTCAATATCTTCAACCGAGTAAAAAACATTTACCTGTTAAGCAATTCATCAATCCAGATCAGTTCGCGGAATATGAAGCTATAGGCTTAGACTTAGGTTTTAGACATGTGGAAAGCAGTGCTTTGGTGAGATCTTCTTATAAGGCTCAAAAACACATTAACTAATGACTACTATAGCCATTAACGGCTTCGGTAGAATTGGTCGTCGTGTGTTTCGGTTAGCCCTGCAAAAACCAAACCTTCAAATTGTAGCTATTAATGATTTGGCTGATGCCAGAACCTTAAGCCATCTTCTAAAGTACGATAGCATTCATGGGGTTTTAAACGACACTATTTCTTATGATGACCATCACATCATTATTAATGGTAAATCCATTCCGCTTTACAATCAATCACATCCAGAATCTATTGATTGGTCTATTGTTCAACCCGACTTTGTCATAGAATCAACCGGAAAGTTCAAAACAAAATCAGAACTTCAGTATCACATTAAAAATGGGGCGAAGCAGGTCATTTTATCGGTTCCACCAGAAGAAGACAACATAAAAACCATAATCATAGGGGTTAATGAGCATTTGTTAAATGGTTCAGAAAGCATCGTTTCTAATGCATCTTGCACTACTAATAATGCCGCACCAATGATTTCTTTAATAAAAGAAAACTTTGGTATAAAGCAAGCCTATATCACCACAGTACACTCCTATACCACGGATCAAAGTCTACACGACCAACCGCATCGCGATTTAAGACGTGCAAGAGCCGCGGGGCAATCTATAGTGCCCACAACAACAGGTGCGGCAAAAGCTTTAACTAAGATTTTTCCAGATTTGGCTAATGTTATTGGTGGTTGTGGTATAAGAGTTCCCGTGGCAAATGGGTCATTAACTGACATCACCATTAATGTTGAAACACCAACTTCCATTGCAGAAGTTAATTCCATTTTTAAAAAAGCCGCTTCTTCTCAGCTAAAAGGTATTCTAGAATATACCGAAGATCCTATAGTTTCTATCGATATTGTTGGTAATCCGCACTCCTGTATTTTTGACGCTTTAATGACATCAGTCATCGGCAATATGGTGAAAATAGTGGGTTGGTATGATAATGAAACTGGTTATAGTGCAAGAATTTTAGATTTAATATGCTATTTAACCGATAAAAAAGCACTTTTATCGAATAAATAATTATATTTGTGTAAATAAAGTGAGCTGAAATGTCCCAAATCAAATTCTATATATTTGTTTTTTTAGCATGTTTTAGCTGTGTTCTTTTGGCGCAACAAGACGAAATAGAAGATGCAGATATGTTACCATTACGTCTTCAAAACCATATAGATCAGGCTAAATTAGATAGTGATCGTGGTGATTTTTACAAAGCGAGAAATAACCTCGATAAAGCCCTTGAGATTTCAAAAAAGATAGACGACAAGACGAATCAAGGAGTTATTCATACAAAAATCGCTAAACTTCAGTTTTTAATGTATGAGCAAGACCAAGCCAATGTTTCGCTCAGCAAGGCTATGCAAATTCAACGCGCTAATAACGATTATGCTAATCTTGCCATCACTTACAATATTACAGGTGTTATACATAGCACCAAAGAAGAGTACGCCAAAGCTCTGGAATATTTTAACTCTGCCAAAAATTTATTTGAACAAGAGGATTTAGAACCTTACATTTCTGAAGTCACACTAAATGAAGCTAAGGTTTATATTGCCCAAAAACGCTATGAAGAGGCAAAAAACCTACTCGATAAAACCATAATTATAGCCAAAAAATATAATCAAAAACGACGGCTTAGTAGTGCCTTAATACAAAACGGAAAAGTATCTTGTGCTTCGGGCAATGGCAATATAGCCTTATCTCAGGTTGAAGAAGGTTTGGGCATTGCACAGGAAGAAAAAATTTTAGAGAATATTAACGAGGCCTTCTTAACCTTAAGTGATATCCATGCGAGTAAAGGAGATTATCGCAGTTCTCTAGAGTACGTAAAAAAACATATTAACCTTTCTGATTCTATCTTAAATGTTAAACGCGAAAACTTATCAGGTATTACGGGGCAGTCTGTATATAACTATAAAGACGAAAAAAATGCACAACTTGAAGCTCAGATTGAAGAGGTAAGTGCCGAAAGTACCTTTACAAGAATTACAACAATTTTGAGTATTGCCTTAATTACCATCTTATCACTACTCACATTATCACTCTACAAAAACAATAATATAAGGTTAAAAACCAACAATATGCTTCACAAAAAAAATGATGAACTTATTGTTGCTAAAGAAAAAGCCGAATTGGCCTCTAAGACAAAAGCCAATTTCCTTTCTACAGTAACCCATGAGCTACGGACTCCTTTATATGCCGTAACAGGTCTTACCAATATGTTATTAGATGAAAGTCCAAAAAAAGACCAAGTACCGCACTTAAAGTCTCTAAAATTTTCTGGGGAGTACCTATTAACCTTTATTAACGATATACTTCAAATTAATAAAATTGAAGCCAATAAAGTTGATTTAGATCCAGAACAATTCAACCTAAAACATAAAATAGAAAATGTAATTTCAGCACTTAGCAATTCGGCTAATGACAACAATACCAAATTACACTTAGATTATGAAGACTCCTTACCAAGGACTTATGTTGGTGACCAATTAAAGCTATCCCAAATCTTAATTAACCTACTCGGAAATGCTATTAAATTCACTAAAGATGGAGACATCTGGGTGCGCGCGTACAAAGTTGACCAAAAGGACAAAATGTACACGGTTCGCTTTGAAATTGAAGACAATGGCATTGGTATTACAAAAGAAAAACAAGACCATATGTTTGAGAGTTTCTCTCAAGGCTCTGTTCAAATTAACAGAAAATATGGTGGTACAGGTCTTGGTCTTTCAATTGTAAAAGGACTTATTCAGATTCTTAAAGGAAAAATTTCAGTGAAAAGTGAACTCGGAAAGGGCACTACTTTCACTTTTGAAATTCCTTTAGAATACTCTGAAAAAGTTAAAGAACTCAACCTAGTAGAACCTAAAATATCCAACAAAATGGCAGATTTGGACTTAAGTAAAATAAAAATTCTTATTGTAGAAGACAATAAGATCAATCAAATGATTACCAAAAAGATTCTTAATAAAATGGATCTCAATTGCGACGTTGTAGACGACGGTGAAAGTGCCGTAGAACACGTAAAAAACACCGAATACAATGTAGTGCTCATGGATATACACATGCCAGGCATCAGTGGTTTAGAAGCTACAAAAATCATTAGAACCTTTAATAAAGACTTAACGATTTTTGCCCTTACCGCAGTAACGCTTGAAGATAAGATGCATGAATTTGGAGAAGCTGGTTTTGACGATATTATCTCAAAGCCCTTCAAACAGGAAGATTTTGAAAAGAAATTATACGCGGCGCTTTCAGGAGAAAAAATCGTATCTAGTTTCTTCAGTTAACAAATGATCTGATTGCCATTTTAAAGTCTTCAGAATTATCGAGTTGAATTTCAATAGGTAAGTAATACAATTTATCTTTTATGATTTCATATCCCGACAAACGTACAAAGTCCTTTTCCGTTGTTACAATGAGCTCCACAGACGCTAATCTCTCTATATCAGAAGCTCTAAAATTATAGTGATCACTATATTCTAAATGATCAAATTTTAATCCTTTATCAGCTAAATAATCTACCAATGGCTTCGCATTTGCGATGCCTGTTACAAGAGTAAACTTAGGCAAACCTGACAATTTCAAAGCTTTATTATAAGATTTCACCTTTTCGGCATATGCGATAGAGCTAAAAAACACCTTTTGATGGTCTTTTGGCTTTAGTTTTGTCGTGATTTTTCCTTTCTCTGCTTCAGACAAATTCTTCTTGCACTTTGTAACCACTATAATATCTGCTCTTTTAGAACCAGAACGCGGTTCTCTCAAATTTCCCGTGGGCAACACAATATCATTATAATACAGATTATTATAGGCTGTAAGTAAAATATTAAATCCAGCTTTTACTTTTCTATGTTGATAGGCGTCATCTAGCAATAAAACTTCTATCGGCGTATTCAACTTCATAAGCTCAGCTATACCGTTTTGCCGATCAGTATCTACAGCAACGGTAATGGCATCAAACTTCTTATGAAACTGAAAAGGTTCATCACCAATAGTGTCTGCGCTCGCCATTTCGTCAGCCAAAACAAAACCTTCCGTCTTTCGCTTATAACCCCTGCTTAAAGTGGCAACTGATTTTTCATCAAACAATAATCGAATTAAGTATTCAATCATAGGGGTTTTGCCTGTACCGCCTGTGCTCAAATTTCCGACGCAAATCACAGGAAAGTTGTAAGATTTTGAGGACAGAACACCACAATCATAAAAATAGTTGCGCACCCATGTTATCATATAATAAATGGGCACGATAGGAAATAATATGATTCTTATGAATTTCACAACAACAAAATGAGCGCTAATAGAATGCCCAAATTAAAGAATTAACAAATGAAAATATACTATTTTTGAAACAAATTAGTACTTATGATTGTTCAAGATGTTTTAAATCACTTACACGATTTAGCACCGTTGGCCTATGCCGAAGATTTTGACAATGTCGGACTCTTAGTTGGCGATAAAAACCAGTCGGTTTCCGGAATTCTAGTCACTTTAGATACCCTTGAAGCGGTTGTTGATGAGGCTATCGACCAGAATTGTAATCTCATTGTGAGTTTTCATCCTATCATTTTTAAGGGTTTAAAGAAACTCACCGGTAAAACCTATGTGGAACGTGTGGTGATAAAAGCAATTCAGCATAAGATTGCTATTTTTTCCATTCACACGGCTTTAGACAATGCTCTTGAAGGCGTAAACGACATCATAAGTAATCAACTTGGTCTTAAAAACAAAAGAATCCTAATTCCACAGTCGGGCACCATTAAAAAGTTACAAACGTATGTACCAAAAGCAAATGCAGAAGCCCTAAGACGTGCGTTATTTAAAGTTGGTGCAGGTCGTATTGGGAATTATGAATCCTGTAGTTTTAATGTAAATGGTGAAAGCACCTTTATGGGTAACGAAAATTCTAATCCTGTTGTTGGAGAGAAAGGACAATCACACACTGAACTTGAAACTGCAATTTCTGTTACTTTCCAAAAACATTTGGAACAAAAGATTTTAAAGACCTTGTTTGATGCACATCCTTATGAAGAGGTGGCTTATGAAATTTCAACCTTAGAAAACACCAATCAGCATATAGGTTTAGGCATGATTGGTGATCTAGAACCTGAGATGACAGCCGAAAATTGTTTGTTGTTTATTAAAAACAAAATGAATACTGAATGCGTTAGGCATTCAAAACTTAAGGATAAACCCGTAAAACGGATTGCCGTTTTAGGAGGGTCGGGAAGTTTTGCTATAAGTGCCGCAAAAGCAGCAGGGGCAGACATCTTAGTGACGGCAGATTTAAAATATCATGACTTTTTTACAGCTGAAAATGACATCATTTTGGCAGATATAGGTCATTATGAAAGCGAACAGTTCACAAAAACGTTTTTAGTAGACTATCTCTCGAAAAAAATTACTAATTTTGCAGTCATTTTATCAAAGACAAATACAAATCCGATAAAGTATTTATAATTATGGCAAAAAAAGCTGAAGTTTCTGTTGAAGAGCGGTTAAGAGCACTATATGATTTACAATTAATTGACTCTAGAGTAGATGAAATAAGAAATGTCAGAGGTGAGCTTCCTTTAGAAGTGAGAGATTTAGAAGATGAGGTTGAAGGACTTCATAAAAGATTAGAAAAACTCAACGATAGTTTGACTATTATTGATGACGAAATCAAGGGAAAAAAGAACTTAATTGAGGAGTCAAAAACTTTGATGAAGAAATATAGTGAGCAGCAAAAGAATGTTAGAAATAACAGAGAATACAACTCATTAACCAAAGAGATTGAATTTCAAGAGCTTGAAGTTCAACTCGCCGACAAACACATCAAGGAATTTAAAGTTAAAATAGAGCAGAAAAAAGAAGTGATTTCTGAAACTAAAGACCGTTTAAAAGATCGTAATGCGCACCTTAAACACAAAAAAGGTGAACTAAATGCCATTTTAAAGGAAACTGAGAAAGAAGAAGAAGCCCTCTTAGGAAAATCAGAGGAGTTTAAAAAGAAAATTGACGACCGTCTCGTCAACGCTTACAACAGAATTAGAAACAATGTAAAAAATGGCTTAGCCGTTGTTGCCATTGAGCGTGGTGCTTCTGGTGGTTCGTTCTTTACAATTCCACCACAAGTACAGGTGGAAATTGCATCGCGTAAAAAAGTAATTACAGATGAGCACAGTGGACGTATCCTTGTTGATGCGGTTTTAGCAGAGGAAGAAAAAGCAAAAATGGATAAATTATTTACTAAGTTGAGTAAATAACTCAGCTCAGAACAACACAAAAAAGCCTTTGCACCTCGCAAGGGCTTTTTT
>CAYMDB010000127.1:0-7869 GCA_964388865.1 uncultured Flavobacteriaceae bacterium | reverse complement strand
TAAAAAATCAACTAAGAATCAACTAATAATGGTCTAAACTTATCGAGGTATTTTACTGCAACCCATTCTATTTGAGTTTCATAAATGCTTGGGTCTGTCACTTTATAAGCTTGAGCCCATAATCTGTGACAGGTACTCCATTTATCTGGATTTTTTTGTTTGGTAATTCTAATGAGATTTGCTCCCACTTCACGAGCCATTCTTTTTAAGTTTCGGACGTTCTCATAGTAAGTGCAATTAACCGATAAGCCATTATCAACAGCTTTTAAGTCGCCAATACTCTCGGTTTCAATTTGCTGATCGTCAGTAATGTCCAAAACAACCACCAATTCATTTTCTGATAATGGTGAAAAGCTTTTAGTAATGTTTGTTTTTAATTTAGGAGAGCATGATGTTAAAACCAATATCAATAGTAGGCTATTGATTAATTTCATTTATTGAAGGTGTTTTATAAATGGAAAAGCGAACCTTTAAAAGTTCGCTTTTTTAATAATGAGATTTCTGCCTATGCAGGAATTTGGTTAAACATGTAAAGATCTGTCTTCAGTTGCTGCTAAAGCTGCTTCTTTTACTGCCTCTGCAAAGGTTGGATGCGCATGAGACATTCGCGCAATATCTTCAGATGAAGCTCTATACTCCATTGCGGTAACCGCTTCGGCAATTAAGTCGGCACAACGTGCACCTATCATATGAACACCTAAAACTTCATCTGTAGTTTTATCGGCTAAGATTTTTACAAAACCATCAAGATCGCCACTAGCTCTGGCTCTTCCTAAAGCTCTGAATGGAAACTGACCTACTTTGTATTCGATGTTGTCGGCTTTTAATTCTTCTTCGGTTTTACCAACAGCTGCAACTTCAGGCCATGTATAAACGACTCCCGGAATTAAATTATAATCGATATGCGGTTTTTGTCCGGCTATAGTTTCAGCCACAAAAACCCCTTCTTCTTCAGCTTTATGTGCTAACATAGCGCCTTTGATCACATCACCAACCGCATAAATATTTGAAGTTGACGTTTGTAAATGTTCGTTAACTTCAATCTGTCCTTTATCGTTCATCTTTACACCGGCAGCTTCAGCGTTTAAGCCATCAGTGAAGGGACGACGACCAACAGAAACCAAGCAATAATCACCTTTAAACTCTACAACATCACCTTTTTTGTTTTCAGCTTTAACAATGACCTCATCGCCTTTCCGTTCAACGGATTGAACTTTGTGAGACATCATCATATTACATTTTGCTTTCTTAAAGACTTTGTTTAATTCTTTAGAAAGTCCGGCATCCATAGTAGGAATAATTCGGTCCATATACTCAATTACAGTGACTTCAGCACCTAATCTATAATACACCTGTCCTAATTCTAAACCAATAACTCCACCACCAATCACTATGAGGTGTTTCGGTATTTCTTTCAATTTTAAAGCATCAGTGGAAGTGATAACACGCTCTTTATCTAAAGTAATAAAAGGTAAGTTTGATGGTTTAGACCCTGTGGCAATAATGATATTTTTTGCTTCTATTTCACCGGCATCTTTGCCTTCAATCTTAATATGAGTGGCATCTTTAAAGGATCCTAATCCTTCGTAAACATCAATATCATTTTTTTTCATTAAATAATCGATACCGCCTGTAGTTTGATCGACTACGGCTTGCTTTCTCGCAATCATTTTTTCGAGATTTACTTTGATATCGCCAGGAATTTCAATACCGTGCTCTTCAAAATGTTTTGTGGCTTCTTCGTAATGATGAGAAGAACTTAATAAGGCTTTACTTGGAATGCAGCCTACATTTAAACAGGTACCACCTAATGTTGTATATTTTTCAATAAGGGCTGTTTTCATGCCTAATTGCGCACAACGGATTGTCGCTACATATCCTCCAGGTCCTGACCCGATAATTGCTACATCGTATGACTTCATAAGAAATTTTTATATAATTTACACTCACAAAAGTACGCTTTTGATGGGCTAATTCCGAATGATAAATAACGTTTTTTATTCGAAAATAGCATTTTGAGATTCAATGAAAATGAAAGTTTGATGCAAAAAAAAGTGTCTTCATGAATTAATGACAATCCAGTTTTAGACACTTTTTATAATTCCCCTAAGAATTATCTAATAGCAATATGTAAAGGTCTTGAAAAACAAATTTTAGTACAATACTCAATTTGAGTAATTTGATATTTTAATTAAAGTAAATTATTATTCATTTTAAGCATTCCTACAAGTTCCCCAGTAGATGAAATATTGAGCTTTTTTAAGATATTCCTTCGATGTGTATCTACCGTATGCGGACTTATATTTAGTTTATGAGAAATCTCCTTACTGGTATAATCTAAAACCAAAAGTCTTATGACATCTCTTTCTCTATTGCTCACACCTTCACTTAATAATTTTTGACCGTAATTTTTAAAATAAATAGTCTCGTATTCATTATGCTCATTTAATAGTTTTACTGAGCCTGAAATGTCCATTTTTATTTCTGGATGAAGCACGGTGTAATGCGCTAATCCTATTATCGGCTTTCCATTACTATCAAATGCCAATGGTGTTGTATTCTGAACTAAATTCAAATAAACACCTTTTGCATTTTGAAATCTATAATTCCAAGTGTAATTTGCTTTAGGACGGTCTTCTTCCTTAATATTATCCAAGGTAAAAACCATCAACTCATTGAGTGCACTGAGCCAGTTTTCGAGGTCATCGGGATGAATTTTACTCCAGAAATAACGCATCCCTTTAGCTTTTAATTCATTAGCATCTAATCCTACGCAGGAATTGTAATTCTTACTGATATACTCAAAGGTCAGACTTTGTGTATTTGTAATGCAAAAAAAGGTGGAACTGTAGGGTAAGTACTGATCTAAATCAATAATTTTTTTGATGTGTGTTTCTAAAGAGGGTTTGTCGTAAGAGGCAAAAATGGACCTGTATAATTCCTTTATTTGACTGTATTTCATTGAAAAAATCTAAAAATTTAAATTATAGAATGACTAAAATAATCTAAAAATTTAAAATAAAACTTGATTGTACAAATGTTCTACGTTCCGATTTAAAGCGAAATTGCTGTTGTATGTTTAACCTCACTAATCATAAACATGCTATGCGTACTACCAATATGGTCGATACTGGTTAGTTTTTTAACCATAAAATCTCGGAACGCCGGCATATCTTTTACTATGACTTTTAAGAGGTAATCATAATCGCCACTGAGATGGTAACATTCTAAAACTTCATCTAATTTGCGGACTTCACGCTCAAACTTTACCACATAATCTTGAGAATGCTGAACGAGTTTTACATGGCAAAATGCCACAAAATCTTTTTCAACCGCCTTTTTATTTAATAAGGCAACATATTTTTTAATGACCCCATTGTTTTCTAGCTTTTTAATGCGCTCGTAAACTGCAGTAACTGACAAACCCAAGGCATGCGACAAGGCTTTGTTGGTCTGTTTGCTTTCTGTTTGCAGTAATTTGAGTAGTTCTTTATCAATAGAATCTAAAACCATAGACATGTTTTTTCAGATTAATGTTATGTATCATCAAAAATATAAACTTTAAATCTATGAATAGAACAATATGTAGTTTTATTTTCTAAATAATACGACTATACTTGACAATACGTCTATAATTGTGCATTTTTGAGGTATAATCTAAACACAAAAATTATGGCTTTTAAACCTGCAAACAACATACAGGATTTACAATATTTCGGCGAATTTGGTGGGGTTAATCCTTCTATTTCCGACTCATCAACCTATACCTTTTTATCAGCAAAAACCATGTTCGATACCTTTGAAGGTAATGCCGATGGTTGTTATTTATACTCACGTCATTCCTCGCCCTCAAATTTGTATTTAGGCGAAGCTTTGGCCGCGATGGAAGGTACGGAAACAGCAACCGTAACAGCCTCGGGCATGGGTGCTATTACTCCTGTTTTATTGCAATTATGTGGGGCTGGAGATCACATTGTAAGTAGCAGAACCATTTACGGTGGTACCTATGCGTTCCTTAAAAACTTTGCTCCGCGATTGGGGATTAATTCAACTTTTGTAGACATCACTAAATTAGACGCTGTGGAAGCCGCAATTACCCAAAATACAAAAGTATTGTATTGCGAATCGGTGAGTAATCCTTTATTGGAAGTCGCTGACATACAAGGATTGGCAAAATTGGCTAAAAAATACCATTTAAAACTGATTGTTGATAATACCTTTTCTCCCTTATCGATTTCTCCTTTTCAATTGGGTGCCGATATTGTTATTCACAGTCTTACGAAATTTATCAATGGCTCTTCAGATACTGTTGGTGGTGTGGTTTGCGGTTCTCAAGACTTTATCGATGAATTGCGAAATGTTAATAATGGAGCCGCCATGCTATTGGGCTCTACGATGGATAGTCTTCGTTCGGCTTCGGTATTAAAAAATCTTAGAACGCTTCATATTAGAATGCAGCAGCACAGTCTCAATGGTTTATATCTTGCCAAAAAGTTTGAAGAAGACGGTATTAAAACGGTGTATCCAGGTTTAGCCTCTCACCCATCACACGATTTGTTTAAATCTATGATGAATAAAAAATATGGTTTCGGTGGGATGCTAACTATTGATGTGGGCTCTTTAGACATCGCAAATGCACTTATGGAACTCATGCAAAAACAAAATCTTGGTTACTTAGCAGTGAGCTTAGGTTTCTATAAAACACTCTTTAGTGCACCAGGCAGTTCAACCTCTTCTGAAATTCCGGAAGACGAACAAGAAGCCATGGGCTTAAGTGATGGGTTGATTCGTTTTTCTATAGGGCTGGATGCAGATATTGAGCGCACCTACGAGATGATGAAAGCCTGCATGGTAAAATTAAATATACTTTAGAAGGAAAGGAACATCATTAACTGAAAATTCACTCCAACTTGGTGTTTAAGAAGGTGCTTTTATGACTTTTAGAATTGTGTTTTTATATCTATTTGCAAATTGCTTAACAAAATCGTAACATTACGCGACCAAACCAATTAGAAATGCAACCAAACGAGGATGACCCAAAGCAAAATCTAGAGAATGAATACATCATTGACAACAAAGAACTTAATATTTATGAAGCCCTAACCCCTGTAGTTATTTTAATGGGTTTGTTGGCTTACAACATTTTCTTTGTCGAAGGTCAAGAGTGGTTCGGGACTTATACCAATCAGATTATCTTATTGTTAGGTGGTGCTGTAGCCGCTGTTGTTGGGCTACTTAACAAAACTTCGTTTACGGTGATGTTAAATGAAGTTTGGGATAATTTACGTAGTGTTTTTGTCCCTATTATGATTTTATTTTTAGTAGGAGCCTTGGCAGGTACTTGGCTGGTAAGCGGTGTTATTCCCGCTATGGTCTATTACGGTTTAAAAGTCTTAAGTCCTGAAATATTTTTACCGGCCTCAGTAATCATAGCGGCTTTAATTTCTATTGCTACGGGAAGCTCTTGGACGACTTCGGCCACTGTTGGGATTGCTTTAGTAGGTATCGGTACTGCATTAGGCATTAATCCGGGGATGATTGCTGGTGCAGTAATTTCAGGTGCTTATTTTGGTGATAAAATGTCACCACTGAGCGACACTACTAATTTAGCACCGGCTATGGCTGGTACCGATTTGTTTACGCACATTAGATATATGGCGTTAACAACTGTACCTACTATAGCTATTACTTTAATCTTTTTTGGGATTATCAGTGCATCTATTGAACCTACTGGAGATGCAGATATTAGCAATCTATTAAATTCAATTGATAATACCTTTTACATTTCTCCTTGGTTATTTGCCGTTCCTGTAGCGGTAATCATATTAATCTTACTAAAAACAAAACCCTTAACCGCTTTAGCCTCGGGTGTTTTATTAGCGGCTGTTTTTGCGTTTATATTTCAATCAGAAGTTTTAAAAGGTCTTTCAGAATCACCGTTATCAGCAATTTTTAATTCGGTTTTAACAGATACATCTATTGCTACGGATAACGCTAAATTAAATGATTTATTCTCCTCTGGTGGCATGAAAGGTATGCTCTGGACCATCTTTTTAATTATCTGCGCTATGGTCTTTGGAGGCGTCATGGATGGCATTGGTGCGCTTTCTAGAATTACAAAAGCGCTGTTGGCTTTGGCTTCAACAATATTCGGTTTATTTGCCAGTACCGTTATCAGTTGTTTAGGTTTAAACCTAATTGCTTCAGACCAATACTTAGCCATTGTAATACCAGGCAAAATGTTTAAAAATGCCTATCAAGATAGAGGATTAGCACCAGAAAATTTAAGCCGAACGCTTGAAGACTCTGGGACGGTAACATCAGTCCTGATACCTTGGAATACCTGCGGAGCCTACCAAAGTGGCGTCTTAGGAGTTTCTGTTGCAGATTATTTTGTTTACGCCATGTTTAACTGGTTAAGCCCAATTACCACTTTAGTTTTTGCAGCCTTTGCAATTAAAATAAAATATTTGATCAAAAAGTAACCGTTAATAATTGACGTTAAAATTCACATTATTGCTAAGTTGATACTAAAAATGGTCTAAAATTACCAATCTCATAATATTTAGTACCTTTTATTATCTCCATTCACTAAGACTATAATTATATTTTTTATAATAATAAATCTCTATCGGAAAGGGCTTTGTTATGCTTTAGATTTGCACAAGTGAAATATTAATTATAAAAACGAAAATAATGACATTAGTAGGGAAAAAATTTCCAAATATCAGCGTTAATGCAATGAATGATATGGGTGATACCTTCAAAGTAAATGTACTTGAAGAGGCAAAAAACAATAACAAAAAGGTAGTATTATTCTGGTATCCAAAAGACTTTACATTTGTATGTCCAACTGAATTACATGCGTTCCAAGCTGCTCTAGGTGAATTCGAAAAAAGAAATACACTAGTAATTGGTGCATCATGTGACACAGCAGAAGTTCATTTCGCTTGGTTGAGTACCGCAAAAGATAATGGCGGTATTGAAGGAGTTACTTATCCTATTTTAGCGGATAGTAACAGAAATCTTTCAAGTGTTTTAGGTATTTTAGATATCACTAATGAAACCTATCATGAAGATACAGACACTGTACAAGTTGAGGGTGATAATGTCACTTACAGAGCAACTTACATCATTGATGAAGAAGGTACAGTACAACACGAAAGTATCAACAATATGCCTTTAGGTAGAAATGTCAAAGAATATTTGAGATTAATTGATGCCTTAACGCACGTACAAGAAAAAGGTGAAGTTTGTCCAGCAAATTGGGAAGAAGGTAAAGAAGCTATGCAGGCAAGTGCCCAAGGGACCAAAGACTACTTAACAGCACAATTAAACTAAATTTATGATTCAAGAATTAGATCAAGATAATTTACAAAACATCATTTCAGAAAACGACACCGTTGTTGTACAATATTCCGCAACTTGGTGTGGTAATTGTAGAATAATGAAGCCGAAATTCAAGAAATTAGCAACAGAAAATGAAGGTATTACCTTTGTTATAGCGGATGCTGAAAAATTTCCTGAAAGTAGAAAGTTAGCCACTGTTGACAATCTTCCAACATTTGCAACTTTCAAAAATGGTGAATTTAAAAATCAAGTTCAGACCAATAAATTTGAAGTGCTAAAAGAACTGGTTGACGACGTCATTTAATTATGAAATTACCTGTAATTAAACATTTAACACAGTTTATAGACGACAATGACGAAGATTACATTGTTGAGACTATTGAAACTTTAGAGAACTTAACAGAAGTGCCTTCGTTAAAAGATGAAGAGCTAGACGTTATTGGCGAATTGATTTCCAATATGTACGGTGCACTTGAAGTCCAGAAAATAATCAAGGAGGGTACACCTAAGAAAGAAGCG
>CAYMDB010000126.1:6836-7987 GCA_964388865.1 uncultured Flavobacteriaceae bacterium | reverse complement strand
TGTGCAGCGCTTTCAAAATTTCTAAAATTACGCTCTGTATCTAAATAGGAATAGCTCACCCAATAATCAACCGATTTAATACTTTTATTATCGCGCCAGAACATATCAATCCCTTGTGCATAGCCATCACCCGACGAATTGAAATTACTTTCGAAACTTTCAAATCCAGTATCGAATTTTACTAAGTTATCGTAATCCTTCCGATAAGCCTCCGCTCTAAAGATTTTTCCGTTGTTGATATACTGGTAATTCAAAATGTAGTGCGAGGCTTTTTCCGCCTGTAAATCTTGGTAAAACTTTAAAATGTCATTATTTGGATTCTGAAAAAAGTCACCATAAGCCAATGAAAATTGACCATTATCAGAAGTCTTATAAGCTAAGGCTGCCCTTGGAGCAATATCGGTAGTGTTGAATAAAGAACTGGAATCCGCTCTTAAACCCAACTTTAAGGCTAGTTTTTTGGAGAATATGAAGTCGGCTTCAGTAAACGCTGCAGTAATAGTATTGTCGAAACCATAAGAACTGTTTACCGTTTCTTCTTCATAACGCTCTTTAAAGTCGGTGATAAATTGTTCAGCACCAAAACTGAGTTTAAACCGACTACTAAAGCGTTTTTTTAGTTTAATCTTAGCATGTACCGAATGCTCTACATCGTTAATAACGCGATTCTGAATGCCTAAATCGGTATCGGCAAAGGTATAACTTAAACCCGTTTGCATGCTCCAACTATCACCGAGAGTACCTTTGTATGAAGTATTCAAGTAAAAGTTATTATTATTCAATTTAAAATCTAAGCCTTCTTCTAGGTTGATATCTTTTTGGGTTAATTCAAATTTAGAAGTCTCAAAAGCGGCATAAAATTTAAGCATTCCATTATTGAAGCGATGTCTAAAAACCGTTTCACCTTGGGCTCCTTGATATGGAGTTTTCCAATCGTTTCGGTCTTTAAAAATTTCTAAATAAGGAGCCAAATTAATATAGGAAGCATTAAAACTTAAACTCGACTTTTCCCATTTTTGGGTGTTTCCAAGTGATGCACCAAGCGTCATAATGCCAATATCGGTTTTTTCTTGGTCAGGCTCGTCAATGGTATTTAAAAGTAAGACACTCGATAAGGCCTGACCGTACTCAGAAGAATAACCACCCGTGGA
>CAYMDB010000126.1:0-6826 GCA_964388865.1 uncultured Flavobacteriaceae bacterium | reverse complement strand
AAAGGTGATACCATCAAACAAAAACGGTGAATACCGGCCACGGGTGGGTATGTTGTTTGTTGTCGGCGTATAAGGTGTAAAAACTCTAATGCCATCTATAAAAATTTGCGTTTCATCTGCACTTCCACCTCTTACAAATAAGCGTCCATCTTCAGAGACATTTGAGGTTCCTGGCAGTGTTTGTAAGGCCCCAACAAAATCGCCCAAAGCACTTGCCGTGGTTACCACGTCTAAAGGTTTTAAAACTGAAACTTTACTGTTATCATTGGCTTCAAAAGTACCAGCACTAAGAATAACGGTATCTAAACTTTCTACATTCTCTCTTAATTTAATTTGAAGGTTTGTCATATTAGAGATGTTTAGCACAATGGTCCTTCTTTCAAATGAAATCATAGAAATGACTAAGGTTTTGTTGCCTTTTTCTTCTGTTTTGAATGAAAATGATCCGTCTTCATTTGAGGTAGCACCGTCATAGGTGCCTTCTAAATAGATATTCACACCTTGAATTGGCATGTTTTTATAATCTAAAACTTTTCCTGAGATTGTGGTTTGTGCGGAGGTTAATGTGGTACAAAAAAACGCGAAAATTAGAATTAGAAGATTCATGATTAAATTGCTGATTAAAAGTTCGATTTTTGATTATGATACAAACTTCAAGCATTTTTAAAGCAAGAGGAATTCTAGTTTACTGAACTGTAAATTTTTAATGATGAATTGAATAGCTTGTGAGGAATACCATAGATTTTTTCTACACTTTGGGAAGAATAAGATATCCAGTGCTCAACATAGGAGCGGCCTGAAACGACCCTTTGAAAACAACTTATGACTTTTATTTTGAGTCGTTATTTTTTAAACGGTCTGATAATTAATCGTGCAGCTTTATCAAAATTGACATAATTATAGGTCCAGTTGAACAATACAACAACACGATTTCTAAAACCGACCAAAGACATTAAGTGCACAAACATCCAAATAAACCAGGCAAAAAAGCCCCCGAACTTATAGTGTTTTAAATCGACAACCGCTTTGTTACGCCCAATGGTAGCCATGGAACCTTTATCGTTGTATACAAAAGGTTTTAAGGGTTTCTTTTGCGTTAACCGCAATAGATTTTCACCCAATAATTTTCCTTGTTGGATGGCTGGTTGCGCCACTTGCGGATGCCCTTTTGGGAAAGCCTCTGTCTCCATCAAAGCAATATCTCCAATAGCAAAGATTGAATCATAGCCCTTCACCTGATTGTATTGATCCACATTATAGCGATTGGCTTTTTCAATCAAAGCCTCGGCTTTTAAACCTTTTACCGGAGCGCCAGTAACACCTGCTGCCCAAATTAAGGTTTCAGATTGCATTACCGAACCAGAATTAGTGGTCACATTTGTGCCATCATAAGTTTTTACAAAAGTGTTACAATGCACTTGTACACCTAAATCTTTTAAAAATTTTTCAGCTTTTAAAGAGGCATGCTCACTCATTGGTGGTAATACGCGTGAGGCCCCTTCTAATAAATGAATATTCATATCGCTAGGATTTAAATCGCGATAATCTCTGGGGAGAACATAATTTTTAAGCTCAGCTATCGCTCCTGCAAGTTCCACTCCTGTTGGGCCTGCACCAACAATCACAAAATTGAGATAAGCTTCGCGTTCTTCTATAGAATCTGCAACAGCGGCTTTTTCAAAATTCTGTAAAATTAAACTTCTTATGTTTAAGGCTTGCGGCACACTTTTCATAGGCATGCTATTATTTTTAATCTCTTCGTTTCCAAAGAAATTCGTTTTAGTACCCGTAGCGAGGACTAAATAATCGTATTTTAAAATACCTATATCTGTAATTATTTCTTTTTTATCTGGTATAATTTCTTGTACTTCTGTTAATCGAAAAAACGAAGTTTTATGTTTTTTTATAATCTTTCGTAAGGGATAAGCTATAGAATCTGGCTCTAAACCAGAACTTGAAACTTGGTATAGCAAGGGCTGAAATGTATGGTAATTGTGTTGATCGAGTAATACGACTTGAATAGTTTTATTAGCTAAGGTTTTTGCTAAATTTATTCCAGCGAAACCACCTCCAATAATAACAACTCTTTGGAAATTTGTTTGCGGGATGTTCATAATCTAATTGTTAAATAGTTACGCACAAAAATACGTATTAGCCACTCTAAATGAAAATTAACCAAACTAATGTTTGCTATTTTTGTAACACTATCTAAAATTGCGCTACTAATACCGTAACTAAACTTCATAGCTTGAATAAAGAACTAGAACACAGTTTTGTAGAACTCTTACAAAAGCATCAGAACATTGTGCACAAGGTATGCCGTTTGTATACCAATAACGCCGATGCTCACAATGATTTGTTTCAGGAGATTACCATTCAGTTATGGCGCGCCTATCCGAAATTTAGAGGAGACTCTAAGTTTAGTACATGGATGTATCGTGTGGGTTTAAATACCGCAATTACGCTTTACAGAAAATCTAAACGGCGTATTAACACCCAAGAATTTGACGCTGTTGAGTTTAAGATTAAGGCAGAAGAATATGACGATACCGAAGAACAGCAACTAAAACTATTGTATGAGGCGGTGCATCAGTTAAACGACATTGAGAAAGCCCTTGTTTTCTTGTATTTAGAGGATAAGGACTATAGAGAAATTAGTCAGACTTTAGGTATTAGTGAAGTCAACGCACGTGTAAAGATGAATCGTGTAAAAAAGAAATTAAAAACCATATTAAATCCTTAGGATTATGGATGAATTAGATTTATTGAAAAAGGATTGGAATAAAACGTCCAGCAGCTATAAAAACTATGCCGACAGCGATATTTATGCGATGTTACATAAAAAATCGTCTTCAATTGTAAAGACGCTTTTTTACATTAGTCTAGCGGAACTCGGTTTTTGGATTGTAGTGACTATTTTGCCTTATCTAATGTCTGAAAGCTTTAAAGATAGAATGAATGAAAGCTATGATGAACCCGTATTTTTAGGATTATCTATTTTGAGCTATATAATCATTTTTGTTTTTGTCTACTTGTTGTTTAAATCGCACAAAGCAATTTCAACAACCGATAGTGCCAAAAAACTGATGGAAAGTATCCTTAAAACGAGAAAAGTGATTAAGTACTATGTGATTTACAACCTCGTTATGATTTTTATTTCCATACCCTTGAGCCTATATTTTGAGTATAATCAAAACCTGACCTTTCACAATCAGATAGAGTCCTTTAATTCTAAACAAATGCTTATTATGTATGGGTTTACAATCCTCTTGACAGGCGTATTTCTATTGGTGTTTTGGTTATTTTACAAGTTACTTTATGGTATTCTTTTAAAACGCCTCAACCGAAATTACAATGAGCTCAGGAAGTTGGAAGTTTGAAGATGAGAGATGAGAGGAATTATAACCATTGAACTTCATTAAAACTAGTTTGTCGCAGGAAAACTAAAAATTTATAGTCGAAACATTACCAATTTCTCAATTCTTTGTTTAAGCGTTCCTTTTCTTCTAATTCTTCTTGCGGAATCACCTTTAAAAATGATGGATGTTGTTCGATGGCATATTCTATTTTTTCAACAATATCGTCAATAGATTCATTCTCGTAATCTATTTTTAAGGGTTCTTTAATTTCGAAAGATTGAAATATGTTTTTCTTTTTTACACGTAAGCCTTTCTTGTCAAAAGAACGTCTAAAACCATCAATGACAATAGGAACAACAATGGGTTTACAGGTTTTTATAATATGGGCCGTGCCTTTTCTAATAGGCTTAAAAGGTGTAGTGGTGCCTTGTGGAAATGTGATCACCCAGCCATCGTTTAAGGCAGTTTTAATCATGGTAATATCGCTCATTTTCACCTGCCTGTTTACTTCTTGTCCTTTAGCACGCCATGTGCGCTCAATACTTACAGAGCCTGAATAAGCAAATATTTTAGGGAGTAAACCAGACTTCATCGTTTCTTTGGCCGCAACATAATAGAGGTTTAACTTCGGATTCCACAAATAACCCACATTCTTTATACTGTCTAAACGACCACTGAGACTGGCATTAAATACATGAAACATGGCAATAACATCAGCAAAATAAGTTTGATGATTAGAAATGAATAGCACATTGGTATCAGGTAAATTTTTAATGATTTCTGAGCCTTCAATTTGTAACTCATTAAACCCTCTAAAGCGTCTATGGGTAAAGATGCCTAAAATTCTAATGAGCCATTTTTTAACCCATAATATATGTCCGAAAGGATTCCTTTTGAATAATCCCATAGTTAGTCAGTGGTTTTACGTCTGTACAAATGTAATAAATAACCCTTGCCTACAATACCTGTTTTAACAAGTCTTTTAACTCATTTAGCATCATCGCCGTGGCGCCCCAAACCATATGATTATTTAATTTGAAGGCTGGTACATCAATTTCAACATTGAAAGAGGTTGGTACTTTTGTAATTAAGGTATTCGTCTCATTTAAAAAATCGGTCAGTTTTACTTCTAAAATCGCTTCCACTTCATCATCTTGCTTTACAAAGCTTGGTGTTTCCCTTGACACCGCAATATACGGGTGAACCATAAAGTTACTCGGTGGAATATATATTGGCGACATGGATTTAATAACCGTCATCATGGATTGTGGCACGCCAACCTCTTCTTCAGTTTCTCGCAATGCGGTTTCCATTAAATTCTTATCTTCATTCTCGTATTTTCCACCTGGAAAACCAACTTGTGCCGAATGAACTCCTTTATAGGTTCGTCTTAAAATCAACACCAAATAGGTTTCGCCTTCAGGGTTAGGATAAAACAAAGCCATAACACCCGCCTTTCTAGCTGATTGTGCGCGCATCACCATCTTTTTCGCCAATTCCAGTCGGTATGGAGGAGACATTTTATTGTGAGATGCTTCGCCCAAAAGTTCTAGATGTTTTATTTTTACTACAGATTCTAAAAACGCACTAAAAACCATTTATGAGATTTCAATTTTTTATACCGATAGTAATCGGAATTGGACTGTTAACATTAGGCTGTGAAGATAAGCAAACTTCGAAAAATAAAGTTAATGCGTCTAAGGAAGATTCCATTGCTGTAAAATCGAAAGCAAAAAAAAGCACCAAAACGAAATCTGAACCCAAATTTCCCCTGTTAACCGACGCTAATGCCATGGAATTCTTTTTGGAATATGAAAAGGAGAATAAAGAAGATAAAGTAAGAATTACAACTGATTTTGGAACCATTGATATCCTACTTTATGATAAAACCAAATTTCACAGAGCCAACTTCATTTATTTAACGAAACGCAACTATTTTGCAAACACGCAATTTTATAGAGTGATCAATGATTTTGTGATTCAAGGAGGCAGTAGTGACGATTATAACATTGCTAAGCGTCGTCAGAAAATAGGTCATTACCTTTTACCACCAGATACCAAACGCGGATATACCCACAAGCGCGGCGCGGTCTCTATGCCGAGTAGTGAAATTGAAAATGCCTACAAATTGGCATCTCCGTTTCAGTTTTTCATTATTCAACGCCAGGGTGGAGCTAGCTATTTAGATGGTGATTACACCGTTTTTGGTGAAGTCATTGACGGTATGGACGTGGTGGACAAAATTGCCCAAGTCGAAACTGACGAAGGGGAATGGCCGCTTCAAAATGTGTATATCCGAAGCGTAGAAATCATAAACTAATCCCCAATCTCTCTATACAGGCTTGGCAAACTAATTTTGAATCGTACCGCTAGTAATCTTGTAATGATAACCACCAGTCCGGCAATAATAAATAAATAGTTGCGCTCTTCTAAAAATTCCCGAAGTAAGAAATACGTAAATCCACCCAAAATACAAGCCGTAGCATAAATTTCCTTTCTGAAAATTACGGGGATTTCATTACAAAGAATATCTCTAATCACACCACCAAAACAGGCGGTCATCGTCCCCATTGCAATGCAAATAACAGGATGCAAACCCGCAACAAGTCCGGTTTCAATACCCACAACCGTGTACAAACCTATGCCAAGCGTATCAAAAAAGAACAATGATTTTCTAAGGTAGCTTATGCGCTTTCTAAAAATAATAGCAAAAACTGTTGAAGCCATAATAACATAAACGAAGGTCATATTTCGCATCCACGAAACGGGTTCAATACCTACCATTATATCTCTTAAGGTACCCCCACCAACAGCAGTTACAAAAGCAATAATGAGAACACCAAAGGGATCCATACGTTTGCTCATGGCTACCAAAACACCAGAAATAGCAAAGGCAATAGTTCCTAAAATATCAAGGGTTAAAATAAACATGAATGGCTTTTATTTTGGATGCGTTAAAAAGTGCTGCAAGGTACATCTGTTTTCCTAAAAAAGAAAATGAAGTCTTTTGAGATACTTCTGCTAGATTATCTTGCTTCGAAGTTGGGAGACTTCGAAGAGCGGTGAGCGGTGATACTCCGGTTTCATTCAGCATAGGCGGTACATACACATTTTCTGAAAAAAAAGTGGTTCTCTGCTTACATATTTTGAGTGTAGTAATTATAGTCCTTTAAAATGGTATCTATAAACTGTATATCGTATAATTTTGTTTCAATCTGAAGAGTATCGCAAATCTTATTCTTCAGCATGGTTAAGGTTTTAAAATCGTTGTTTTTTCTTGAAATGGTGTACGCCTCCTTAATAATTCGAACATCCTTATCTGTAAGTTGGGTGACGTTGTTAAACACTGGCTGGTAATCGTCATTAATATCTTCAAGGATAGTACTTGTAATCTTGTGTTTCTTTTTCACACTTATCACCACAGTTCCTGCTGCAGCATCACCGATACGCTGTTTTTTATCGGATAA
>CAYMDB010000125.1:0-7997 GCA_964388865.1 uncultured Flavobacteriaceae bacterium | reverse complement strand
GCAATTTTACAGCATCTCAGCAAGAAAAGGCGGTTCATTATTTTGCGTGGTTTGTATCGCTTACGGTGATTATTTTTCACGTCTATCACATGGTATTTGAGACCTACAATTTTAAAACCGATTTACCATTTTATCTCTGTAGCCTTTTGGCGATTATCATTCCAATATTTACCTACTATCGGAAATACTGGATGTTTGAAATTTTAGTCTTTTGGATAATCGGTGGGACGCTGCAAGGAATCATTACTCCAGATATTCAGGAGGGGTTTCCAAGCTTTGACTATTTTACATATTGGATTACCCACTTAGGGCTGCTCATTATTATATGTTATGTCATTTTTGTATTCAACATGAAACCAAAACTGAGAAGTGTTTTTAAATCTTTTCTAGCGCTTCAGGTTTATGTGATATTGATGATGCTGTTGAATTATTGTCTCGATGCCAATTATTTCTATCTAAATGAAAAACCAAAATCAGCCTCATTATTAGATTATTTTGGGGAATGGCCTTATTATATTTTGGTAGCGCAGTTAATTGTTATCCCATCATTTCTTCTGATTTACTTAGCATTTAGACTTGAAAAAGAATAATTACATGTTTCTTTAAAAGTAAAATTTCTTAAAATTGGTGTATTTTTATGTTATATTACATCAAATATATTGTTTATGGACACCGTGAGAAAAACGATAACCTGTACAGAGCAGCAGCATAATTGGATCAAACTAAAGATAAAATCTGGAAATTTCAAAAATGATAGTGAATATATTAGAGATTTAGTTAGAAAAGACCAGGCACAAAATGAAAAGTTATTAGAATTAAAAATGGCAATTGATGACGGCTTGAATAGTGGTGTTAGTAATAAATCAATTTCAGATTTAATTGATGATGTAGATCAAGCCAACTTATAAATTATCTGGTGTTGCATCAAACGACGTCATTGCTATTTATGAATTTGGTATCAAAAATTTTTGGTATTGAACCCGCTAGATTATACCTCAAAGATCTAGAATTATTTTTATCTGAATTGGCACATCGTCCTGAATTAGCGAGAGATGCCTCTACATTTGCACACAGACTTTGTTATTACCGGTATAAGGCGCATGTCATTTTTTATCAGTTTACATCTGAAAGCGAAATTCTTATCGTTAGAATATTAGGAAAACGAGTGGATTTTATTCGTCATTTGTAAGCTCTGTTGCCTGAAGTCTTCCGCTATCCGAAGTCTGTATTAGTAATATTTATAATCGGAAATAGACACTTTTTCCCTGCGCTAGCGCTCGTCTGTGACGAGTGCCATAACAGATAATAACATACAGTTCTATGGTAAAAGCCATGGGTTTTATATTTTTATAGAATGAGTAGGAAGTATAAGTTTCATAACCCGATCGCCCCATATTTTGTTTCTTTTGCAACTGTATATTGGTTGGATGTATTTACGAGAGAAGTTTATCTCAAGGTGTTAGTCGATAGCGTTACATATTGCAGAAAGCACAAGGGAATGGAACTTTATACCTATTGTTTCATGCCTAGCCACATTCATTTAATCTTTCGAGCTAATAAGGAAGACCCTACTAGTTTACTGAGAGATTTTAAAAAGTATACGGCCAAAAAAGTAATTGAGGTCATCGAAGAAAATCCTCAAGAAAGCAGGAAAGAATGGTTGCTTTGGATGTTCGAAAGAGCCGGCAAGAAAAATGGCAATATTTCAAAATATCAATTTTGGCAGCATAACAACAAACCGATAGAATTATGGAGCACTGCTGTTATAAGGCAAAAATTGAACTATATCCACAACAATCCAGTTAAGGCTGGTTTTGTTACTGAGCCTACACAATGGAAATATAGTAGTGCGAGAAATATTGCAGGACAAGACCCGACATTTGAAATTGATGACATAGGATTTTTAGAATAAATAACAATTGCTTAGTCTTGCGGGCACTCGTCACAGACGAGCGCTAGCGTGGTAAAATTTCTTAAAATTCCTCTAACCGCTAACCGCTATCCGCTATCCGAAGTCTCCCGACTTCGGATCTAATGAACTTAGAGCCCTTTTTTTAATAAAATTTATAATCGGAAATAGATGCTTTTTCCTGCGGAGTCGGGAGACCTTCGCAAAACAATATATGATAATTTAAACTTTGGGAACGGGAATTTCACAAATTATAGTGCATTTCAGTTTTACGTCGCAAACAGCTGACTCATATCTTTAAAGGCTTTAAATTCCAAAGCATTTCCTGAAGGATCTTTAAAAAACATGGTGGCCTGTTCGCCTACTAAACCTTCAAATCTTATATAAGGTTCAATGATAAAGGCAATGCCTTTCGACTTTAATAAGTCAGCAAAATCCTGAAAATCATTCCAAGGCAACACCACCCCAAAATGTGGTACGGGCACATCTTTGCCGTCTACAGAATTGGTGTGCGCATCTTTTTCGGACTTTGGTTTGTAATGAATGACTAATTGGTGACCAAAAAAGTTATAATCTACCCAATGGTCGCTACTTCGACCTTCTTCTAAATTCAAAACTTCGGTATAAAAAGCTCTACATTCTTTAAGATTATGAACGGGAATGGCTAAATGAAAAGGTGATATTTGCATAATTAACGTCTGTTTTGTCGTGAGTTGAGATGATTTGGGTCGTACGTTTTTATGGAGTCACTGATTAATTGACTCAAGGTTTTGAACTCTTCTTTGGTCAATTCGCGATATTTACCCAAAGGCATATCGAGTTTTATATTCATTACTCTAATACGTTTTAAGGTGAGTACGTGGTAATTTAAGTATTCACACATACGTCGTATTTGCCGGTTTAACCCCTGAGTTAAAATAATACTAAAGGTAAATCGATCTATTTTTTTGATCTCACACGTTTTGGTTCGCTTTCCTAAATCTTCAAGATAAATGCCCCCAGCCATGCGCTCAGTAAAGGTCTGAGAAATGGGTTGATCTACGGTAACTAGATATTCTTTTTCGTGATTATTGCTGGCGCGAAGAATTTTATTAACGATATCTCCGTCGTCCGTCAATAGAATTAAACCCTCACTAGGTTTGTCTAATCTTCCGATGGGGAAAATACGTTTTGGGTAGTTGATAAAATCAATGATATTATCCTTTTCAACATTGGTGTCTGTAGTGCAAACGATTCCAACGGGTTTGTTGAAAGCCAAATACACAAAGTCTTGTTTTCGTTCGCCAATAACTTCACCATCTACTTTTACAACATCGTCTGCTGCGACTTTCGTGCCCAGTTCAGGAACCACATCGTTGATGGTAACACGACTCGCTTCGATAAGGCGATCGGCTTCACGACGCGAGCAATATCCGGCTTCACTGAGGTATTTATTAAGACGTTTTAATTCTTCTGACATCTTACAAAAGTACAATAAAGATTAGTCATTAATAAACTCAATAATTTTTGGTGTTAAGGAGGCATCTTTTAAGCTATGTCCGAATCCTGAGGTAGAGATAAGTTCAGAATTTTCATAGCGATTGGCAAGGAGTTTGGCATCTTCAAAAGGAATAATGCGATCTTTTTTATCGTGAATTATTAAGCCTTGAGCTGCGATGGATTTTGTAAAATCAGCTGTAGAAAAATAGTCTACAGGTTTTCCGAAATACTCCAAAACAATCTTGTCTAATCCTTTTGAAATGCGCTGGTTGTAACCCATCATCTTTTTATAGCGAGAAAAAACCCCTTTAAAATGGGCAGGAGCACCAAGGAGTAGCAATTTTTTTACAGTGGATAAATCTTGATTGTGCATGCTAAATACGCTGGACATACCTCCCACAGAATGCCCGATTAAAACATCTGGTTTAAACTTTTTAGCCGCCACATTTATAAATTCAGAGTATAAAATAGCATTAAACTGCTTGCCACTAGAACGCCCGTGTGCCGGAGCATCTAAGGCGATAATATTATATTTTTGAGCTTTTAAGTCGTCTAAAATGTAATCCCAACGTGCCGAATTACTTTCCCAGCCATGGGCTAACAGCACCGTTTTATTTTTGCCAGGCCAACGATAGGTAGCAATATCTTGATTATTGTAGCTCAGTTCTTCAAAAAAGGCAGAGTCCGTAACACGTCTATGCTTTTCTGTGTAGCTTCCTTTTCGTGGTGAAGCAAATAGGTTGATAGCTTTTTTTGATGCGTATTTGGGCGAAATTAGGCTAGCCACATTAAGCGCATTGCCTAAAGATTTTATAATAAAACGGCTCATATTAACCCTCTTCTCTATTGACAGAATCTATGGAAAATGCGGGTAAACAAATGGCTAAATATTCACAGGGCTCTGAAAATGGATTGGAGTACTGTAACCGAGTGTTTTTAGACACTTTTATAGATTGTCCGGCTTCTAAAATAATTGTCTCATCGTCGATGATAAACTGCTTTTTTCCTTTTATAATAAAGGTGTATTCGTCGAACTCTGGAGTTTGAAAGGGTTCACTCCAACCGGGAGGTGCAACCATATGGGCAATACTTATTTCAGAATTTCCATCTGAGGCTTTTCCAAAATGTTCCCTAATTATTTTACCATCATCTGTTGGCACAATAAACGGTGAATTTTGAATACTATAATTTTTGTTTTTTTGCATAATTTTCTTTTTCATTAGTCGTCAAAATGGGACTCCATTACCAATGCAACATAAAATATTTAATCTTTGCTTTTTCTGGGATTTGAATGGGGTCAATTTCTAAATCCATATCAAAACGCAAACTTGCAGGAAGCTCTTTTTTATCAATCGTAAAAGAAGCATTGAGTTCATTAACAGACACTACAATGGCGTTGATAAGATTATCGACTTTTGAAATTTTATAAGCGTCACTAAGTTCTTTAAAGGTGCTTAATACCGAAATCTCTTTCTCTGTTTTGTAACGTTCATCAACAATTCGAACACTCGAAATGACCGAGCTGGAATCTAATGCTTTTTTAGGTGATAAATCCAATAATTTTTTACCGCCTTTTTCATAAATCTCAATCGAATTTATGGGACCAGCAAATGCGTTTTCTGATTTGTATTGAACTACGGAGTCCTTGCTAAAAATAGCTTCAAGATCTTTTACTTGGGTTGAGTCTGTGAGTAAACCGATATGATTTTTGTTAACGATAAACGGATTAGGAGCGCTGTCTTTTGCACAACTCGTTAATAAAAAGATACAAATGAGTATTGCAAATACGATGTTTTTCATGTTGGATTGAGGTTTCAATTATTTAATCATTTTATTCAATATACCTAAAACGCCACGGATCACTGTAGCACTTGTTAATACTTTAACAAGCGGATTCATTCGGGTACTTTGACGCCCAGTTGAGGTGCGCTTTATGGTGTCTTTTTCTTTTTTTGCTTTTTCCTTAGCCTCCTCGGCTTCAGCCTGCTCAATTTTATCATTCAGCATTTCGTAAGCACTTTTTCGGTCTATTGTTTTATTGTATTTTCTAGCCAACTGCGATTGTGATATTAAGGTTCGCAATTCAGCATCCGTTAAAATATCCATTCTGCTCATTGGTGCACGCATCATGGTTGCGGCGAGTGGAGTAGGTCGGCCTTTTTCGTCTAAAGCCGAAACTAAAGCCTCACCAATCCCAAGCGATGTTAAAACGTCTGCGGTATCGTAAAACTCAGAAATCGGATAATTCTGTGCCGTTAATTTTATGGCTTGTCTGTCCTTAGCCGTGAAGGCGCGCAAGGCGTGCTGCACTTTTAAGCCTAATTGACCTAAAACAGCTTCGGGCACATCAGTTGGATTTTGAGTTACAAAATACAAACCAACACCCTTACTTCTAATGAGTTTTACAATACTTTCAATCTGATTTGAAAGCGCGCTTGAAGCTTCATTAAAAATTAAATGCGCTTCATCTATAAACAAAATAAGTTCTGGCCTGCCACTATCTCCTTGTTCAGGAAAGGTAGAGTAGATTTCAGCCAATAAACTCAACATAAAGGTCGAAAATAATTTCGGTTTATCTTGAATGTCTGTGAGTCTGATGATGTTGATATAGCCACGTCCGTTTTCGTCTATTCGTAATAAATCTTGTGGATCAAAGGAGGTTTCCCCAAAAAATAGGTCGCCACCTTGTTGTTCAATTTCAACAAGTTTTCGCAGAATAGCACCAGTTGATGCTGCTGAAATACGGCCGTACTCTTGTTCAAATTCTTCCTTGCCCTCACTGGTTGCATACTGAAGTATTTTCTTAAAATCTTTAAGGTCAAGTAAGGGAAGATGATGATCGTCGCAGTATTTAAAAATAACAGAAATGATACCCGGTTGGGTTTCTGTTACATCGAGAATTCTTGAAATTAAAACGGGTCCAAATTCACTAATAGTCGACCGCAAACGCACACCTTCTTGTTCTGAAATGGTCATGACTTCCACCGGAAAGGCTTTAGGGTTGAATGGTAAACCTATGGCTGCATGACGTTCGTCTATTTTAGCATGTCCCGGACTTGGCTGAGCTAATCCACTTAAATCACCCTTGATATCCATCAGTAAAACCGGAATCCCTTTTTCTGAGAGATTTTCAGCTAGAACTTGTAAGGTTTTGGTTTTACCTGTTCCTGTAGCACCCGCAATTAAACCATGTCTATTCATGGTTTTTAGCGGGATATTGACAAAGGTGTTTGTAATGGTTTTGCCATCTAACATTGCGGAACCTAGTGTGATATAGTCCCCTTTAAAGCTGTTGCCTTCGGATATCTCTTTAATGAAAGTTTCAGAATTGCTCATTAGTCAGAAATTTTGCATAAAAATAGTGTAATTTTAGTCAAGTTTAAAAATCTTAAAAAATGAAGTCGATATTTTCAATTTTTAGTCTTTTATTTTTAATGACTTTTCAATCGTGTCAAACATCCAACTCGAATATTATATTCCATCAATCACATGAAGAAAGTCGTGCAAAAGCAACGTTTAGCGATGCCGTTGAAACTAAGGATTTTTTGTTTTTGACGGGTCAGATTGGCAAAGATCACAAATCTGGTGAAATGGTTACGGGTGGTATTGAAGCGGAAACCAAACAAGTTATAGAAAATATTAAAGCGGTATTAGAGCATCATAAATTGTCCTTAGATCATGTGGTTAAATGCACGGTTATTTTAAAAGATATCAATGACTTTAATGCATTTAATTCAGTTTATATAAAATACTTTCAAAAAAAACCAGCCCGAACCACCTTTGCCGCATCAGATTTGGCTGGAGGCGCACTTATTGAGATTGAGGTTATTGCAGCGAAATAAGTGGACGGTTTACAGTCTCAGTATTCAGTCGCAGTTTACAGTCTCAGTGTGCAGTGGCAGTTTGCAGTACTTAGTAATTAAGAAATTAGTCAATTTGTTAATTTGAAATCATACCCAAGACTGAAAACTACTTCCTAACTGCAATGACTGTAAACTAAATAACTATCTTTGTCGCCTATGACAAAAAGAGAACAACAAGAACTCATCAATAAGGGACTTTTATTGCCTTTAATGGAAGAGTTTTATACCATTCAAGGAGAAGGCTATCACAAAGGGACAGCGGCGTATTTTATTCGAGTTGGTGGCTGCGATGTGGGTTGTCATTGGTGTGATGTTAAAGAAAGCTGGTTGGCCGAATTACATCCACCAACAGCAACTGAAAAAATTGTAGAAAATGCCACAAAATACAGCAATACGATTGTAGTGACTGGTGGTGAACCCTTAATGTGGGATATGAATCCTTTAACGGAGCAATTAAAAGCGAAAGGACTGCAAACCCATATTGAAACCTCTGGTGCTTATCAGTTGACTGGTCAGTGGGACTGGATTTGCCTCTCACCCAAAAAAATGAAGTTACCTACAGAAGAGATCTACGACAAAGCGCATGAGCTTAAATGCATTGTCTTTAATAATGATGATTTTAGGTTTGCCGAAGAGCAAGCTGAAAAAGTAAATGACAACTGTATTTTGTATTTGCAACCCGAGTGGAGTAAACGCGATAACATGATGCCTAAAATTGTGGAGTATGTGATGGCAAATCCGAAATG
>CAYMDB010000124.1:0-8123 GCA_964388865.1 uncultured Flavobacteriaceae bacterium | reverse complement strand
CAAAAAAAGATATGCTCAAAGATGGTTATGATACCAAAATAACTTATGAAACATTAACGAGAGGTTTCTATGAGTATATTTCAATTTCAGCATCTGATATTATAATTTCTGAAGACAGAGGCCTTCAAGAGGTAAGGCATTATAAATGTGATGAAGAGGATTGGAACGCCTTAAATTCCCTAATTGAAGCAGTTGATTTAGAAAGATTTCATCAGTTGAAAGTTCCTTCTGAGCAGCACTTTTCTGATGCCGCCGCAGAAGCGACACTAGGGCTGCAAATAGGGGACGTATATTATATGTCACCTGCATTTGACCATGGTAACCCGCCTAAAGCGATTGAAGCACTCGTTAATAAAGTGATATCCATTAAAGAAAAGACCATAAAGCAGTAGCGATTTTGTAATTTTGCATAAAAGATTAAGATTATGACTATTGAAGAAGTACAAAAAGACATTATTGATGAATTTTCAATGTTTGAAGATTGGGAGGAACGCTATCAATATATGATCGATTTAGGCAAAACACTGCCTATTATTGATGCCAAATATAAAACAGAAGACAATATCATTAAAGGCTGTCAGAGTAAAGTTTGGGTCCATGCCAATATGGATGCCGATAAGGTGAAGTTTACAGCCGATAGCGATGCCATCATTACCAAAGGCATTATTGCTATTTTAATACGTGTTTTTTCTAATCAACACCCAAATGATATTATAGAGGCTAATACTGATTTTATTGACGCCATTGGTCTTAAAGAACACTTATCACCCACGCGGGCCAACGGTTTGGTGAGTATGATAAAACAATTAAAAATGTATGCTATTGCATACCAAACCCAACTCAATTAAAACGAACAGTCGCAGGGAGAGCAGTCAAAGTGTAACCTGAAACTTTTAACAAATAAGATTCCCATTTAAATGGGAGCAACACCTAAATTTTTTTCAAATGAGCGATATAACTATAGATACAAATGTACTTGGTGATAAAATAGTAAGAGTTTTAAAAACTATTTACGATCCTGAAATTCCCGTAGATATTTACGAACTAGGCTTAATTTACGATGTTTTTGTCAATGAAGACCACGACGTTAAAATATTAATGACTTTAACCACACCTAATTGTCCTGTTGCAGAAACTTTACCATTAGAAGTTGAAGAAAAAATAAAATCTATTAATGAGGTCAAAGATGCTGAAGTAGAAATTACATTCGATCCGCCTTGGACCCAAGCACTAATGAGTGAAGAAGCCAAGTTAGAGCTCGGCATGCTGTAATAAAGACTATAGATGCCAAGAAGCAGACCGACATCATTAAAAGACAATAAGAAAACAAATATAAAGTCCTCTTTTGATGCCTTAGTATACATTCCAAGGTTTTTTAAAGAAATTTGGAAAGTCAACAAAAAATTATTTTTACTCTCCGCCTTTTGTAGACTAATAGGAGCACTTATTCCTGTTGTTATTTTATGGATTGGAAAATTAATTATTGATGAAATTATTCTTCAAATTTCATTAGAGAATTCAGATTACTACACCCTTTGGAGTTATGTAGCGGCTGAGTTTGCCTTGGTTATTTTTTCAGATTTAATTAGTAGAGCTATTTCTTTAACAGACGGACTTCTGGGTGACGCCTATAACATTGCGACCTCCGTTACGATTATCAAAAAAACCAATCAAATTAATATTAGTTTATTAGAAGATTCTGAATTTTATGATAAGCTAGAACGCGCCAGAACACAAACCACAGGCCGCGTTGGTCTTTTGTCTAATGTGCTTAGCCAAGCTCAAGGAACGATTTCAATTGCCACCTTGGTTGCAGGTTTAATTTATTTTGAACCTTATCTTATTATTCTTCTTGTGCTGAGTATTATTCCTTCCTTTATAAACGAAGTACGCTTTAGTCAGCAACAATATTCTTTAGCTCGAAGCTGGACTTCAGAGCGACGCGAACTCGATTATTTGAGATATATAGGAGCTAATGATAAAACCGCAAAGGAGATTAAGCTTTTTGGCTTAACCGATTTTGTGGTCGATCGCTTTAGAAACTTGTCTGAAGAATACTTTCAACTCAACAAAACACTCGCCATAAAACGCTCGTCTTACGGTTTTTTGTTCAATGTTTTAGGCTCTATTAGCTATTATGGTGCTTATGTTTTTATTATATACAGGGTGCTCTCGGGTGTGATTACCTTAGGTGAATTAACCTTTTTATCGGGAGCCTTTAATCGCTTAATGCGAAATTTACAAGACTTCTTTTCAAAATTCACCCGAATCTCTGAAAGCGCTTTATATTTAAAAGATTACTTCGATTTTATTGATATTAAAATTGTTTCCAAGGCCAAAGAAGATCAGCCTTTACCAAAGAAGATTAAAATAGGTTTTGAGTTTAAAGATGTTCATTTTGCCTATCCGAATTCGGATGCTGAAATTTTAAAAGGCATCAATTTCACGCTTAAAGCAGGCGAAAAAATAGCCTTTGTGGGTCAGAATGGTGCAGGTAAAACCACCTTAATAAAATTGTTATTGCGTTTTTATGAACCTACCTCGGGAGAGATTTTATTAGATGGTGTTAATATAAACCGATTTAATAGCGCCGAATACCAAGCCTTTTTTGGAGTTATTTTTCAAGATTTCTTTAAGTATGAATTTACCATAAGAGAAAACATTGCTATTGGGAATATTGGCGAGTTAGACAACCAGACCAAAATTGAAAATGCAGCGGAACTCAGTTTGGCTTCTGATGTTATTTCCGAATTAAAACAAGGTTACAATCAGCAATTAGGAAAACGCTTTGTCAACGGACAAGAGTTATCTGGTGGTCAATGGCAAAAAGTGGCATTAGCCAGAGCTTACATGAAAAATGCCGAAGTAATGATCCTCGATGAACCAACCTCAGCACTTGACGCTAGAGCCGAAAGTGAAGTCTTTGGTCGTTTTATTGGTTTAACAAAAGACAAAACGAGTATCATTATTTCACATAGATTTAGCACCGTAAGACAGGCCGACAGAGTTTTAGTATTAGAGCAAGGTACCGTATTAGAAATCGGCACTCATGAAGAGCTCATGGCTAATAAAAATTTGTATTCAGAATTGTTTAAGCTTCAAGCAGAAGGCTATAAATAAATATTTACCTTTGTACTATGGCAGAAGAAATTATAAATAGAGTTGCAAATAGCAAACTAAAAGTCATCGACTTAGAAGACTATTATCCAAAAGGTGAGCGTGTACTTTTTGATATTAAAGATTGGCTTTTTGAAGGCTTTGTACTTCGCGAAAAAGAATTTAGACTATTTGTTGCTGAGCACAATTGGGGGCAGTACCAAAATTGTTACGTTGCTTTGCATTGCTCTACTGATGCTATCGTACCAGATTGGGCCTATATGCTTATCTCATTAGAGCTTCAGAGCTATTCAAAACTAACTATAATTGGTGATTTAGACCTATTAGAGTCCCTGCTTTACGCTTCAGTTATTGAAAATTTAGACCTGTCAACTTATAAAGACTTACCCGTAATTATTAAGGGTTGTTCTCATAAACCTGTACCATCAAATGCTTTAGTTTTATTATCACAACGTCTAAAGCCTATTGCAAAATCTATAATGTTTGGCGAGGCCTGTTCTTCGGTGCCACTTTTCAAAAGAACATAAGGCTGCCTTTTTTTGAAACGCTCAAGTTTTTTTACTGCGCTTCAAACTAGGGTTTTATCACTCTAAAAGTATTTGGCAAAAACGAATAAAAACTTATATTTGCCGCCTGAATCAACTTCAATTCATTAAACATTAGTACATTATGAATAAAAATTTTCTTTTATCAGCATTTTTACTGTTTGCAATTGCCTTTGGATTTGCTCAATCTAAAGAAGAATTAGAAGCCCAAAAAGCTGAAAAACAAGCTGAGGCCGATAAATTTCAGGCTGAAGCAGATGCCTTACAAAATCAAATTGATGCCTTACCAGGTTGGAAAATTGGAGCTTTTGGTACCATTGGTGGAAGTTTATCTAACTTTAATAACTGGTACGCACAAGGCACCCCAAATAACGAAACGGGCAATATTGGTATTACCATTAATGCTTTTGCCAATAAAATTGAAGATAAGTATTTTTGGCGAAATGCTCTGACTACAAATTTAAATTGGGTAAAGTTTGACGACAAAGATGATCCTACGGATGATGATGGCTTCAGAACAGGAACTGATGTCTTTAATATATCGTCATTATACGGTCAGAAAATTAGTGAAAAGATTGCCATTTCTGGATTGATGGAATATCGAACAACATTGATAGATAATTTTAACGACCCAGGCTATTTAGACCTTGGAGTTGGCGCTACATGGACTCCTATTGAAAATCTTATTGTAGTCATTCACCCTCTAAACTATAACTTTGTATTTAGTTCTGGAGAAACCGTTTTTGATTCGTCTATGGGTGCGAAAATTGTAGCAGATTATACACGACAAATTGGTGCGATAAATTTTAAAACTAATTTCTCAACCTTCCAGAGTTATAAGTCTAGTGATTTATCTAACTGGACATGGACCAATTCATTTGGCTACACCTTATGGAAAATGATTGGTGTTGGTTTTGACTTTGGATTGCGAAGCAATAGACAAGAAGCACTCAGTTATGCATTTGACCAATATGATCCTGCCGGAACAGGTGAACAACCATCGTTTGATAACCTTGATAACAAATTACAATCCTACTATACCATTGGATTAAGTTATAAATTCTAAGGGTAATCCATTTGAAAATTTAAAACTCCTGTTGAGACCTAATCTTAACAGGAGTTTTTTTTAAGCCCTTTATCATTAATTAAAGGTCTTCTTTTTATTCTTTTTCTTGAATAAACGCTTTATAAATCCGTCACGCTTTTCTGGTTCGCAATCGAGATCTTTTAAAACGGCTTCGGAAGGATTTTCAAATTTAGCTTTTGTGATGGCATTAAATGCTGTATCGCTATTCAGTTTTTGATAGAACTTAGCGAAAATAGGTAAAGCGGAATTAGCTCCTTGTCCCAAACGGGTGGACTTAAAACCGATGCTATGGTTGTCGTTTCCAACCCAAGTAATGGTGACTAATTTTGGTGTTAAGGCCACAAACCATCCATCTTTATTATTTTGGGTGGTTCCTGTTTTGCCTGCAATAGCATTATTTAAACCATAACTGCTTCTGAGTCGTGATGCGGTGCCTTTATTTACTGTAGATTTCATCATCTCTAATAGCACTTGGCGCGTGTAATCACTGTAAGCTTGTTTTTCAGAAATTTCAGGTTCAAAAGTGGCGATAACAGTTCCGAATTTATCTTCAATTTTAGTGATATAAAACGGTTTTACAGCCTTACTATTATTTACATAACTGGCGTAAGCACCCGTTAATTCTTGCAAATTAATTTCAGCAACCCCTAAAGCTAATGAAGGTTCGTTGGGTAATTTTTTAGAAATTCCAAGTTTTTCAACTTGTTCGAAGACTTTAGGAATGCCCACCTCATTTAAAACTTTTACCGAAATCGTGTTTACCGAATTGCTTAAGGCATTTTCTAAAGTATAATTCATGAAAGGATCTTCCTCCTCGCTTCCAGAATTACTTGGAGTCCAGTCGTCATAATTAGTATAGGTGACTTTGTTTAATGAAAAGTAGGTACAAGGATCCAAACCATTTTCAATGGCGGCAGTATATACAAAGGGTTTAAAAGTAGAACCCACCTGTCTTTCGCTTTGCGATATATGATCGTATTGAAAGTGCCTGAAATCTATACCTCCAATATACGTTCTTACGGCTCCTGTTGAAGGTTCAATAGAAAGCATTCCTGTGTTGAGAAATTTTAGGTAATGCTTTAAACTATCAATAGTTGATACGTTTTCAATGGTATCGCCTTTCCAACGAAATAATTCAACCTTATGCTTTAGATTTAAAGAGTCCATGATTTGTGATTTTGAAAGTCCAAGGTCTTTATAACGTTTTACAACTGGCAAATTTTGGATTTCCGTTTCTAAAACTTTAGAGCCTTTTTTCCATGGAGTATTTGTTCCGTGAGAGACTTCAAATTCTGTTTGCAATTTGCCTAGGTGCTCCTTCATAGCAACTTCAGCCATTTCCTGCATTTTAGAATCTAAGGTCGTATGAACCACTAAACCGTCTCTGTATAAATTGTAGGGTTTACCATCAGGCGTTCTAAGAGAATCAAGGATTTTAGCTAATTGCTTCTTTACTTCTGCTCTAAAATAGGGGGCTAAACCCACATCATGACTAAAAGAATGATACTCTAATTTTAAGTCTTGTGCTGTGTAATACTCTAAGGAATCTTTCGAGAGATAACCGTAATTGACCATTTGGTTTAAAACGACATCGCGTCTAATTTTGCTTCGCTCAATATGAACTCTAGGATTGTAATAGGTAGTAGCTTTTAATGTGCCAACAAGAGTGGCCGCTTCATTTGTGGATAAATCCTTTGCTGACTTATCAAAAAATTTGAGTGAAGCACTTTCTATACCATAAGTGTTATCTGAAAACGGAACCGTGTTAAGGTAAAGCGTAAGGATCTCTTCCTTTGTATAGATCTCTTCGAGGCGTTTGGCAATAATAGATTCTTTAAATTTATTGATGAGCATACTCAGCATTACAAAGTCCTCCCTTCCATACAGATTCTTTGCTAATTGAAGTGTGATGGTACTTCCACCACCTGCAGATTTATCTTGAAGTATTAAACTTTTTACAAAAACTCGTATTAAACTTCTATTATCGATGCCACCGTGTTCAAAAAATCGGCTATCCTCAGTAGCAACCAGTGCATCAATTAGATGTTTAGGAAAATCTTCAAACCTTACAGGTTGCCTATCGTAGATATAATATTTGCCAATTAATTTGCCGTCTTTATCGCGCACTTCGCTGGCCTGCTCTTGTTTTATAGAGCTTAAATCTTCGGTTGTTGGGAGTTTTCCGAATACGCCCAAGTAAATACTAATATAAAGACCAATAATAAGGATGAAGACGGAGAGCCCAAAATTTAGGATCCATTTTACCCATTTGTTCTTTACTAACGTTTTAATCCTTGTTTTAAAACCCGATTGATAAGAATCCATAAAGTCATGTCACTTTGTTATTCTATATCTTCAACGTCGGGATACAAGAAATGATTGTATGGAAACCGTGTCACATGAATCTCTCGCACCTCTTTATAGACCTGTTTTTTAAATTCATCAAGGTTTTCGTTATTTGTCGCTGAAATAAAAAGAGCATTTTCTCCTATTTTAGACATCCAGGTTTTTTTCCACTCCTTAATAGAGTAGTTGGCTTTGGTGCGCTCGGCTATTAAGTCATCTTTATCGAAAGGTTCAGGTTCATAAGCATCAATCTTATTGAAAACCATAATCGTTGGCTTGTCTTTACTACCTATTTCGTCTAAAGTCTGATTTACAGAATCGATATGCTCTTCAAAATTAGAATGGGAAATATCCACCACGTGAAGCAACAGGTCTGCCTCTCGTACCTCATCTAACGTACTTTTAAAGGATTCTACCAATTGTGTTGGTAATTTTCTGATAAACCCCACGGTATCACTCAACAGAAAAGGTAAATTTCCAATAACCACTTTTCTAACTGTGGTATCTAAGGTTGCAAAAAGCTTATTCTCAGCAAAAACCTCACTTTTACTTATAACGTTCATCAAGGTAGATTTACCAACATTAGTGTAACCTACTAAAGCCACTCTAACCATTTGTCCGCGGTTACCGCGTTGCACGGCCATCTGCTTGTCTATAGTTTTGATTTTGGCTTTGAGTAGTGCAATTTTATCGCGCACGATTCGTCTATCCGTTTCAATTTCTGTTTCTCCAGGTCCACGCATACCAATACCCCCTTTTTGTCTTTCAAGGTGGGTCCACATTCCTTTTAATCTTGGCAACAAATATTCACATTGTGCGAGTTCTACCTGCGTTCTGGCATAGCTGGTTTGAGCACGCTGCGCAAAAATATCTAAGATAAGATTTGTACGATCTAGAATTTTACAATTCAATATTTTGCTGATGTTGCGCTCTTGTGCTGGAGATAATTCATCGTCAAAAATCACCGTGCCTATTTCATTCTCATTCACAAAAAGTCTAACGTCTTCCATCTTCCCGGTACCAATAAA